>CACEHW010000028.1 GCA_902559415.1 uncultured Fidelibacterota bacterium | reverse complement strand
CATAGATAGCGCTATCGAGGTTGGTGATATAAAAGGTAAAAATGGAGAGGTTAACTTTTTTTATGTTAATGATCATAGATATGCATTAATTGGCTTAGGGGAAAAAGAAAATATTGACTCAAGCTCTATTCGCCTAGCAACCGGTTCTGCTATTAGAGCAGCTATTTCAAAAAAAGCAAAGACTGTCACGTTAGATTGTTTTTGCTCCGGGCTCGATAGTTGTCAGGCTATGGGTGAGGGTGCAGTATTAGGCAGTTATCAATTCTTAGAATATAAAACCAATCATAAAAATCATTTTACAATTAAAGAAATAGAAGTTCTAGGATCTAATAAAGAACAGCTGGATAAAGGAGTCGCGATAGGTAAAGCGATTTGTTTTGCCAGAGACTTAGGAAACCATCCAGGGAATACTTCTACTCCAACATTCTTAGCAAAGGCCGCCGAAGAAATTTCTAGTGTGGAAGAAATGACGCTCAAAGTTTACGATCGAGATGAATTTACTGAAATGGGCATGGGCGGATTAGCCGGCGTTGCTCAAGGTACCGATGAGCCACCTAAGTTTATAGTCGTTGAATACAATAATGCAGGAAATGATAAGCCCAAAGTAATTGTTGGTAAGGGCCTTACTTTTGATTCAGGTGGAATATCTATAAAAGGCGCATCAAAAATGGACGAAATGAAATATGATATGTGTGGCTCGATAGTTGTTCTAGGTGTTTTACATGCGTTATCTATCCTAAAACCTAAGATAAATGTTGTTGGAATTATTCCATCTACAGAAAACCTAAATGGTTCAAAAGCATACAAACCTGGTGACATATTAACTGCTTATAATGGAAAAACTATTGAAGTTTTAAATACAGATGCAGAAGGAAGGTTAATTCTAGCTGATGGCCTTTCATATGCTTCTAAACATTATGATCCGGAGTATATCCTTGATTTTGCTACATTAACGGGCGCTATGGTTGTAACTCTTGGGCACATTGCGACTGGTGTTATGGGAACCGATGACTCTTTAATGAATAAAGTTAAAGATTCTTCTGAAAAAACTGGTGAAAAAGTTTGGGAGTTGCCACTCTGGCCAGAGTTTTGTAAGCAAATTAAAAGTAATATAGCAGATGTAAAAAACATGGGTTCCGCTGGACAAGCAGGATCAATTGCCGCCGGAGCATTTTTAAAAGAATTTGTTGATGAGGGTATTCCATGGGTTCACTTTGATATAGCAGGAACAGCATGGGGCTCTAAGCCATCAAGTATAGACCCTAAGGGAAGTGCAACTGGAGTTGGAATTAGACTAGTTTTAGATATGTTAGAAAATTAGTTTTTCATTATATAATGATTATTTCAACCCCTTGACTTGAAAAATTTAGAAAAAATCTTCTTATATCCTTTTCCATGAAGAATAACTAAATTTCAAAATGTCGACAGCTATTCTCACAACCTCTGTTGAAAAAATTCAACCTTCGGCCATTATTAAACTTGATGGGCCCTTAAATGATTTCCATGCAAAGGAATTAATTGGGATTATTGAAGATCTACTCCCTCAAAACTACGTGCATTTTATCATTAATTTTGATAAATGTATTGAGGTGAATAACTATGGTGTGTCTGTTCTTATTAGTTTGATAAGTTCAATAAATGCAAAACAAGGAAAACTCATTTTTACAAATGTCGATGCTCATTTAGAAAAAAAGTTAAAAATGATGGGCCTTGCTGCATATGCAGAATTTTACTCTGAGGATAAAGTTGCTCTAGAAAGCTTAATTGAAAAACTATAAAATAAAATAATAATGAATAAAATATATCGATCTCTCATTCTTACAGTCTCCATTATTTCTATTACTCTTGCTAATCCTAAAAAAGGAAATTGGAAGCAGTTTGACTATACTAGTGGTATCTCAAGTAATTATATTTTTGATGTAGAGAAAGATTCTCAAAGTAGGATCTGGGTGAGCACTCAAAATGGTATCACTCTTATTGATGGAAATAAAATCAAGAAATATGGATTGTCGCATGGTCTTCCACCTACAAACATTATTAAAGTAGTAAGTATTGATAATATTATTTATGCCGCTACTTCAAATAAGGGTATATATTATTTGGATGATAATGATATGTTTCAAAAAGCAGACTTTATCCAAGGAGATAAAGTTTATACGATGAATGCTGTTGGATCAAAATTATTTATTTCTACAAAATTAGAAAATGTGCTATATGATGGTCAAAAAATATCATTTATGGGTAATGGTTTTCCAAATACAAAAATCAGAGACGTATTTATAGATCGTGATAAGACGGTTTTTGTAGGTGACCAAGAGATAATTGTTAAAAAGGGAAATAAGTACGTCTCTGAAAAAATTAAATTTGATAAGAAAAAGGTAAAAATTAAAAACTTCTTTAGTTTTAAAGGGGTTGATTATTTTGGAACTAATAAAGGTTTATGGAGCAGAACTAAAAATGAAAGTCTAGCTTTAATTAGCAAGTCAGATGTCTTATCATTAGATCACGATAAATCTAGCACATTATTCGTAGGTACAAAGAAAGGATTGTTTTTTCTTAAAAATGGAAAACTTTCAAGCTACAGCCCGAACCAAATAAAGTCGAAAGCATTTAAAAAAACACCTGTGAATGACATAGCTTTCATTAATAATAATGAAATTTGGTATGCCACTTTTGGTAGTGGTTTATTTTTACAGGATATTGGTACAATTCAAAATTTTGATCAAAAAGATGGTCTAAATTCTGGCGGAATGGTGTTTGATATGGTGAATTGGAAGGGTAAGACATACATAGCTACGAAGAACGGATTATTTGTTTTTGCTGATGGCGTTTTCTCTAAACATTTCAAAAAAGAACAAGGCCTTCCTTCTAATGTTATTCTTGACCTAGATACTTATGAGGGGATTGACTTTATTTGGCTTGCTACGTCAAATGGTATTTCAAAGTTTGATGGTTCTAATTTTATTAATTATTCTAAGAATCTTGGTTTGCCAGCAAAATTAGTTACAGCGATACATGTAGATCGTAAAAATAGTGATGTTGTGTGGACTGGCTCTGAAAAATCAGGTTTAACGCGTTTTGATAAAGATGGGTTTTTTAATTTTGCAACACAGGATGGCTTGCCCTCCAATTCGATAAGAGATATTACTCAATCAAAAAATGGTGATTTAATTATAGCATGTTACAATGCGGGAGTTGTCGCATATAATGGTAAATCTTTCAAACTTTTTAATAAAGGTCTAGCTGATAAAAGAGTAATCTTGGTTACAAATGGGCCAGAGGGTTCAATATGGGCTGGTACAGAATCTGCTGGCATTGGCATATTAAAAGATAATGAATTTGAAATGGTAATTGACTCAGATGGTTTAGGCCATAACGAAATTTTTTCACTGTATAATGATGGTAAAAGAATGTGGGCTGGTACATTCGGTGGCGGTGTGAGCTGTTTTAGTGATGGTCTGTGGTTTACAATGAGTGAGGTTGATGGATTAAGTAGCAATAATGTTGGAGCTGTTGTTGCCCGCGATGGGAAAATACTTTTAGGGGGTAATAGTGGTCTATCAATTTTTGAAGAGAATTCATCTGAATTTAAATTGAAATTTGATAATATTTTAACTCCCAAAGCAGAAATACCTTATACATCATCAATGGGAACATTATCAGGTATAGTAAAAGATAGATTTTTTATGACTGCAAATGCTCTTATGTATAATCCTGCAAATGCTGAGATTCGTTACAGATACAAAGCAGACAAATCTGGAGAAATATCTGTATGGTCAAAACCTCAGTTATCTCCGCAAATCTCATTTGTCCCTGAACAGGTTGGTTCATATGATTTTCAGGTTCAGGCAATAGATAATAGACTTCGTACTTCTGAAATAGTTAGTATCCCATTTACAATTTCTAGGATATGGTATTTAGATCCAAAAACTGCAGTACCATTTTGGGGTGGAATATTATTACTAATTGGTCTTTCGGTTGTAAACTATGTTAATTATCGTAAGAAAAGTATTGAAGCTAAAGAACTTAGAGATGCTGAAATTGCTAGACAGCAAGCTGAAATGGAAGAGGCTAGAGAGTTTCAGCAAGCAATGCTTCCTAAGGAAATGCCATCTACCGACGATTATGAGATGGTTGGTTTTCAGCAGACTGCTACGGAAGTTGGTGGTGACTTTTTTGATTTTATGCAAAAAGAAGATGGTGGATGGGTAGCGATATGCGGTGACGCAACTGGGCATGGTCTTACCTCAGGTAATGTTGTTTCAATAACAAAGACAGCAATGAGCTCATTAGTGGAAGAGCCTCCTGTACCAACATTAGATTCGCTAAATACGACATTGTTAAAAATGAATATTGGTTTGAATAGAATGTGTTTGAATATCGCAAACATAGGCAAAGATTCTATAAAATTTTCTTCAGCTGGGATGCCCCCTGCATATTATTATTCAGCTGATAAAGGCGAGCTAGAAGAAATTTTAGTTGGTGCACTCCCACTTGGATCTTTACCAGGAGCTATGCACATGGAACAAGAGATTTCGTTTAAAAATAGTGGTGATATCATAGTAATGATGTCAGATGGTTTGCCGGAAGCTGAAAATGCTGACAAAGAAATGGTTGGATATGAAAGAACAGAAGAAAAAATTAGAGAACTAGCTGATAAATCAGCGGAAGAAATTAAAGATGGCCTTGTGGATCTCTGTAATAATTGGCTAAAAGGAAATGCTGAATTGCAAGATGATATGACTTTTGTTATTATTAAGAAAAAATAATTGAAATATTTCGTAATTCATCATGGTTTGTAGTAATTGTTATCGAGAATTAATTGTAATGAATTTTAATAATTAATAAACTTTTAGAGAGATTATGCATATGAAACTTTCAAAATTAAACTATTTTTTAATTTACACTGCTTTGCTATTTAGTTTCTGTTTTTCCCAGTCTGGTCATTTTATTTCTGGTAAAGTTGTCGATAAAAACAATACTCCTCTTTTTGGTGCAAACATTATCTTAAAAGGTACTTTCATGGGTAGTACCTCTGATTTTGAGGGAAATTATAGAATAGAAAATATTGATCCTGGTAAATATTCACTTATGATTAGCTATATTGGTTATAAATCTCAAGAGTTGGAAATATATATTTCCGAATTTGAAACGCTAGATGATGATGAAGAAGATTCGGAAAGTAGTTTCTCTTCCAAATTAGGTATCGAAGATGATGAAGAAGCAGAAGAAGAGGAAGAAGAGGAAGAAGAGGACTCAGATATTTTAAAGGCATCGTTTCATGAAAATATAAACTTTACTCTTATAGAAGACGCTTTAGAAACAGAACAGGTTGTTGTTTCTGCTTCAAAAAAGAAAGAAAAGTTAATTGATGCGCCAATTACAATTGCAGTTGTCTCTGAGCAACAAATTCGTAAAACCGCTGGTGGTGACCTTGGCTCAATGCTAAAAACAGTTCGGGGTGTTGAAACTTATCAGGTTGGCATGGGGCGTACTGCTCTTAATGTAAGAGGTTTTATGAGTGCTTTTAATGGCAGGTTTGTTTCTTTGGTTGATGGTGCTAATTATATGGAGCCAACATTTTTTATTGCCTATGGAAACACATTGCCTTTCATTAATGAAGATATTGAAAGATTGGAAGTTGTTTTTGGGCCAAGCTCTGCATTGTATGGTCCGAATGCTCATAATGGTCTGTTGAATGTCATTACAAAACACCCTAGAGATTCGCAGGGTGCTAGTGTATCATTCGGAGGCGGTTCTAGTAACTATAATTCATTTCGGGCTAGGCTAGCAACAGTCACAGGTCCATTATCAATGAAATTTTCAATTGAAAATATTGACGTATTGGACTGGAAGTATACCAGAACCTTTGGTCAGGATTATAACATGGATAGTGAGCTTACTTTAACTGATGATCATGAGGCTGTTTCCTTTTGGAACTTTTTTGATTCAAGTCAGCCTGAAGTTTGGGATGATATTAATAATGATGGACAGTGGGATTATGTTGAAACTATTGACGTTATGGATACTGATTTTGAAAGGAAATTAAGGAATACAAAAGCAAACTTGCATTTTTATTATGATTTATCTGAAAATGCCGAAATATCATTCGGGCATGAACATTATTTTCAGTCTGGGTATCAACCTTTCGATTCGGGACTTAATTTTATTAATTATACAATGGGATCAATCTGGAGTAAAATCATCTGGAAAAATTTTTTTGGTAGAGTTCATTGGCTTAGATCTTCTGGTACAGAATATTGGAACACTGATATAGCGTATTTAAATATGATGCGAAGAGGCTTATCTCTTGAAGAGTCTGTTGATAAGACAAAAATTCAGGATTTTGTAAAAACGGATGTTCTAAGAGGAGACTTTCAGCAAAATTTTAGTTTATCTGATGTAGAGTTTATTGTTGGCGGTGACTTTTCTATTTATAGGCCTGAGAGTGGCAGAGATTTTTTAGATGATATGGGGCCAGTATCAGAGCTTGAAAATGCAATATTAGCTGATTCAGTTATGGGCGAGAATATTGAAATTGAGGAGTATGGTGCTTATGTTCAGGCAACTCTAGCCTTACCTCTAGAAACAAAATTTGTTACTGCTATTAGGTATGATAAGCATTCTTATTATGATGCTAGGATAAGTCCACGATTTGCACTACAGTGGAATGGTTTAAAAGCAGGTAATATTAGAGTAAGCTACAACAGAGCTTTCCAAACTCCAAGTGTCTTCAATCTACACATGCTTAGATTTTTTGATGCCCAAGATAGTGGAAATATTTTACCTTTTATTTTTGATAATGGATCTTACATGAACCTTATTGCTAATGTAAATGATCCTGAGGTTAGAACGCAGATCAATAATGGTACTTTGAACTATGATGATCTAGTATTTTTACCAATGCAAACTCAATTTAGAGGTAATAAGGATGGTTTTTTAATTGATGGCGAAAAAGTTGTTCCACCTTTAGAGATTGAGACTGTAGATAGTTATGAGATTGGTCTGAAAAAACTCTTTTATGGAAATCTTTTCTTGGATGTTTCATTTTTCTATTCAAAATACGAAAATTTTATTAGCCCCTTAAGGGTGATCCATGATTTTTACCCAGCTGAAGCTCCGTATATTCCTGAACAAGTGACTCATATTGGTGATGAATTTATTAGTGATGTAAATGTCAGGAATAGTTCAGTGATTTATTCTTATACATCCACATCAGGTGCGACAGTTTATGGTGCTGATGTAATGATTAAATATAATCTTTTTAATGATGTGGTATTAAATACTGGTTTTTCAATATATGATAATTTACAATTTGATGATAGTGATGATGTTCAGAGTACCTTATTTGAAGATATAGAACTTGATTCAATCAAAAATGATTCTCTTCGCTATTTTTTAGACAATTCTCTAAAGAGTTTTTCATTCCAGCAGGGAAGACTTTTCTTCAATGCACCTAAAAATAAAGGTTTTGTTGGTTTATCAAAGGATGACTTTTTAATTAAAAATTTATGGGCCCAATTAACCGCTAACTACACTGAGTCTTTTGATTTTGTTAGTGGCTATCATGTTGCTACTGAAAATGAAAATTTTAGTAGTCTATCTCCGAATAAAATTTATGACAACAAAGGACCAATAGGTGGAGGATGGATATTTGACTTACACCTACAGTATAAACTTAGTGAGCGTATTAGGTTCAAACTTCAGTGCAATAATTTAATGGATCAAGATGGTCCGAGAGTCGTTGGTACTCCACCAACGAAACGTAATTTTATTTTTGAAGTATTAGTAAATAATATAAGATAGGTAGTTCTATGCATAAAAAGATAAATTTTAGAAATTTTGGTTTTTATTTTGTAACGACTTTTTTCATTTTTTCGTGTATGGATCCAGTAATTGATACTGATGATAGTTATTCAGATTTTTTAGAAATTGATGCCTCTGAATATTTAAATAACCCTAATGAAGGTTTTGTTAATGGAGGTTTTGAGGATGGTCTAGCATTTTGGGGAGGGAATAGAGATCAGTTTAATAATGATGTTCAAAATATTGGAATTGTTGAGATAGATACTGCTGATACAATTGTTCAGGCCATTGAGGGTAATAAATGTTTAAAATTAACGTCTCAGAGCGGTGCTGTAGGTATTTATAGATACTTTGAATACACACCTGGTGATACAATAGAATATACTTTTTCTTACTACGTTAGAACTCCTGCTGGATATATAAGAAATTCCCCGGCTTTTAATTTGCAGGTATTTCTAACAGCCACAGATGAAGATGCTAATTTTTTGGAATTTTCTGATACCTATTATTCAATAGGGAATGTAGACCCAAACCTAGAAATATACGCAGATAACGAATGGCATACTGTAACAGCAACATTTACAAACAACTCTCTAGAGGCTGTTGGAAACTATCTTCAAGTTAGGATAGGTGAATGGTCAAATTGGGATTGGGATTATGACTACCCTCGAAGCATTTCTGTCCTTTTAGATGATTTTAAAGTTGAAGTGAAAAAGTCTAAAAATTCTAAGCCCTCAGATTTCAATATTCTTCATCCTGTCAGCGGAGATGCTTTTAATCTTGATACAATTGTAAATTTTCAGACAATTCCTTTTTCTTGGGAGCCTTCTATAGATTCTGATACTGTATCATACACAAATAGATTAGTCTGTAAGGTTGTTTGTGATGGTGCGTTAATATCCAAAGGATTTGAATCTTTTAGTATGAATGAAGTTTGGGATCCAGTTCTTGAACAGCAAATAACCCGGAAAATGCCTCAAGGATATGGATTATTTGCTTCTAATTGGTTTTCGCTTCAAACAATCAATAATTTAACCCATCAATATGTTAATTCTGCGGTGGTGGATTCTGTAGCTAGGACTGGTATGCATAGTTTAAAAATGGAGGACGTAGAAAGTAATGATGCCGTTTTCCATCATAGCACTTTAATGTATAGACTATCTCAAGTGAACGAAAACCTAAATAAAGATCGAATAAGGCCAGGATCAGAGTTGACAATTCGTGGATATATAATGACGCCCTCATCAGATAAAATATCAGGTGAAAATCATGCTGAATTTGTTATTTTTTCAGCAACTGATATTTGGAATATTTCTACTAGCCAAGTAATAAATGAAAATTATAGTCCTGATATATGGCATCCATTTGAGGTGACTGTAGTCGTTCCAGAGAACCGTGGGTGGCCAAATACTGCCACTGTATTTGCTGGATTTAGGTATAGTCAGTTTGCAGGAGGTTCTGGTTCAGTATATTTTGATGATGTAACTATATCAACCTCTGATCCGATGACATTTTTTGTTACTGATTATTATGATGTCCTTACAAGTAATACTAGCACAATAATGTCAGCTTCATACTTAAAAAATCTATTTTCATATATTGTTGATGATCTTAGTGGTATAACATTCAGTCAGGTTGATTTTGAATGGGGGTTAATAGCAACTGACCAAAATCATGAGGTCATGGCAACAAATTCTCCTATTACATTTACTGTTATTGACTCAACATTTAATGATATCGATAATACTATGATGCAAATAGGTCCAGATGTTCAAAACATGGATTTAAATTCCCTAAATGAAATATTGGGAGCAAAGTGATGTATAAAAAAACAATTTTAGCAATTTTAATTATGTTGTCATTTGATTTATTGAAAGCGCAAGCTATGTGCGTTCCAAATAATCTCAATGCTACTCAAAGTAATAGATCTGTTTCTTTATCCTGGAGGCACGTTAATGATGCTAGCGGTGATGATCTAATATTTCTAGAGTGTTTTGCTCAGTGTGCGATTCCTAATACAGCGACTATCGCTCACGAGGTTGATAATGGCGGTGGTGGATGGTTCCGCCAAATTGATGGGAATTTTACTTGTTGGGATGGTCCTGATTGTGACCTTAATCCAACTGGAGTAGGAAATACTGCCATAGCAGTTTGGGGAGGGCAGGAAATGCCGGTTAATAGTCGAATGATTTTTGGACCATTCGATATTGCTGAAAATTCAGAAGCTACCTTAGGGTTTTTACAGTCATATGTTGATGGTGATTGGCAGGTACAGCAAAATACTGTTGAAATTTCTATCGATAATGGAATTACATGGGAAGTGGTGGAAAGTTCTGATGGGAATGCAATTCTTGATCAATGGGTACCAACTGGAGTAGATATTAGTGAATATGCAGGACAGACTATACATGTTAGTTTTCACTACCAATGTCCTCAGGGTTGGACGGAGGCATGGTTAGTAGATCATGTTGCAATTAACGTAGTTGAAAATGAATTACGTTCATCAAGTGAAATTAATGGTGTTTCTCAAATTGAAGAATTTGCCAATTCAATCCCTAGACAAAATAATTACTTAGATAGAGATGCTTTGATTCAAAAAGCGGAGCTTAAAAGAGTAGATAGAACAAATTATAAACCAAATAATTTTAGGCCAAACTTTTCATCTTTTAGTAGAGATAGTTTTGTGCCTAATTCAATTATAAATGATAGAAACTGCTCCGATCCTGATAATCAATCTGAGGTGAATATTGTTCTCACTGAAGGTGGTTGGCCAGAAGAAATAACCTGGTTCTTGCTTGATTCAATATCGGGAGAAACAGTTTTATCTGGTATTGCACCATTTGATACTACTTTATGTCTTCCTAACGGTTATTATATTTTTCAAGGTGTAGACTCATATGGCGATGGTTGGAATGATGCAGTTATGACAATAACTGACGTTTCAAATGGAGCTGAGTATCTCAATTTTACAATATTAAGTGGTCTTGAAGCTGTGCAAACATTTTATTTAGGACCAATCGCTGGTTGTACAGACCCTTTAGCATCTAATTATAATCCTGATGCAAATTTAGATGATGGAAGTTGCGAATTTGAAATATGTGAGCAGGACCAAATATTTTTATACTGTTCTCCAGGAAATTGGCCAGGCGAAGTTTCTTGGTATATTTATGATTCTCTAGGGGTTGAGATCACTAATGGTGTTACTGATGATCCTCAAATAATTTGCGTACCGAGAGGAACTTACAAAGTTGTTGGGCTTGATTCATATGGTGATGGTTGGAACAACGCTGTTTTATCGGGAACAGATACGTCAAATTCAACAATTTTTTCATGGACTTTTAATGAAGGATTTTCTGATTCTACCTATTTTTATTCAGGACCTTTATATGGATGCACAGATTGGCGAGCAGATAACTATGATCCACTTGCAACCGTTGATGATAGTAGCTGCGTGTATACCGAATGTGCAGAAGATTACGGCTATGCGTTATACAAAGATGGTGCTATGGTAGGATCAACTACTGAAAATTTCCATACTTTTCTAGGTCTTGACAATGGGAAAGAATATACTTTTGGAGTAGCTGCTATATACCAAAGTGGAACATCTGATATCGCGACTATCTCATCCGTTCCTTGGAATAACGTAATCTTTGACCCTTTAACAATAGAGTTAGATACTTTAATTAATGATGGGATGCTTGATTATGATTTCTCTTTTGAAGTGGCTCAGGATGTATTCTACACCTCCCCATTTGAAATTACCTCTGAAAAAAGTTTAAATATTAATTATGAGTCTAGTTTGCTTTATTCTGACTTTAATTCAACAAATTTCACAAATATGTATGATCCTAGTGGATTATTTGGAGGTTTATGGCTTTTAGGAGATCCGAATAGAGCAAATAGTGACTGGTTTGTATATGATATTACTTTAGATTCAACAAATTTTACTTACATTAATGATGACGCAATTGGAGCAGCAGGTGGCGCGGAAAGTGCATATCTAATTACCGATGAAATCACACGTTCTCCCAATCAAAGAGTTTTTGCAACTTTTGATGTCTATTTCCCTCAACCTTTCGAATCTTGTTCTAGTCCAAACGGGGGTGTAAATGGTGAGGGTTATAGTGAAGATCTATTTTTTAAAGTATCATCAGATTATGGGGGTACATGGACTGTCGTTGATTCTACATTAGGAGGTAATCCTAACTGGACGTCTAGAATGTTTGAAATAACAGATGAGCTTAATGGCGCGACCTCTTTTATTGCAGCATTATATTATACAGATTGTAATGGCAACTGGGCATTTGGTGTTGGCGTAGATAATTTTGCAATTCATTTAGCAGATGAAACTGAGATTATTGCTATAGACCCTTATGCAGGTTGGGTAGAGGCAGGTTCACTAACAGATGTACATATTAGTATTCCTAATGTTCAAAGTAGTTATGTTAATACTACCCTAGAACTTGAGGCGGGTTATGAAAACTTGAGTATCCCAGTTTCATTTGGATTAAGCCTTATCACTGATGAAAATGATATTAATATCATACCATTGAAAAATGCTTTACATCAAAATTACCCAAACCCTTTTAATCCAGTAACTAACATACCTTTTGATATTGTTAATGCTGATCAAATAAGATTATCGATTTATAATATAAAAGGGGAAATGGTGCGATCACTAGTTAATTCTAATCTAGGTCCAGGCGCTTATAATATACGCTGGAATGGTAAAACTGATAGTGGTGTAAATATGCCTGCTGGTATGTACTTCATAGAACTTAAAGGAAGCAATTTTAGAG
>CACEHW010000027.1 GCA_902559415.1 uncultured Fidelibacterota bacterium | reverse complement strand
TGAGCCTGATAGAAAATGGACAAATTTAAGAAATGAGCATGAACTTTATTGTGCTGGACATTTGATAGAAGCTGCAGTAGCCTATTACGATGCTACTGGGAAAAATAAGTTTCTAAAAATAATGAGTAAATATGCCGACCTTATAAATAAAATTTTTGGACCTAATAGAAATCAAAAAAAAGGTTATCCAGGGCACCAAGAAATTGAATTAGCACTCATTAAACTCTATAGAGCGACCGATAATAAAAAATACCTAGAACTTTCAAAATTTTTTCTCATGCAAAGAGGTCAAGATCCACATTATTTTGAATTAGAACAGAAAAAGTTTAAAAAGAAATATCCAGATAAGTTTTATATGCACCCCCCCTTAATAAACAGAATTTATAGTCAAACACATAAACCAGTTGTGGACCAAGATGAAGTTGTCGGTCATGCTGTAAGAGCAGTTTATATGTATTCTGGGATGGCGGATGTAGCAAAAGAAACAAACGATAAAAAATTAAAAAAGGCTTGTAAAAATCTATGGGAAAATCTCACCCAAAAAAGAATGTATATAACAGGAGGAATTGGTCCTACTCACCATAATGAGGGCTTTACTTTTGATTATGATTTACCTAATGAGACAGCTTATGCTGAAACTTGCGCATCAATTGCTCTAGCTAACTGGGCACACAGAATGTTTCATATGGAACCAAATTCTGAATATATAGATGTTCTTGAGAGAACAATTTATAATGGAATTATCAGCGGATTAAATTTAAGTGGAGATAGATTTTTCTACTCTAACAGATTAGCTGCCTTACCAAAAGAAATTGAAGCAAATCCTCATGGCTTTAGTTTACAGAGACAACCTTGGTTTGATGTTGCATGTTGTCCAACAAACATTGTTCGCTTTTTACCTAGCATACCTGGGTTTATATATTCAAAAAATAATACAGGAATAAGCATCAATCTTTATATTCAATCTTCCGTAGTAATTAATTTTAAAAACGCAGAAGTAAAAATAAATCAGCAAAACACTCAACCTTGGGATGATAAATGTACCATCGAGATTGATAATGAATATGAAAAAGAAATTAAATTACATTTACGAATTCCTCATTGGTCAAAAAAAATAAAAGTAAAAATAAATAATAAATCACAAAAAGTATCAACTTTAAAAGGCTATGCTAGTTTTTCCATTCCGGCAAATAAAAAATCAAAATTAGATGTGGATCTAGGAATGGATATAAATATAATTAAATCAAACCCTGATGTAAGGCAAAATTTTGGAAAACTAGCAGTACAAAGAGGGCCCATTGTTTATTGCATGGAAGAGCATGATAACGGTCCAGATTTGCATAAAATTTTAATTAATAAAAAGTCTCTAGAACCGAAAAATGGTCTGCTAAATAATTATAAATATACTTTCATATCAGGTATTGGAAAAAAAGTTGAGAAATCAGATTGGAATAAAAAGTTATATTCTAAGGATACTGTTGAAAAATATAAAAGAAAAAAAATAAAATTAATTCCTTACTTTTTGTGGGCGAATAGAAAAGTAGGAGAAATGAAAGTATGGTTTGAAAATTAATTTTTTTATTTTATGTCCATAACACATCTAAAACCAATGTGGTTAGAGGAAGTATCCTCAGAATTTCCTGTTCTTCTACTTACCCTGTAACCACTACAATAGCTGTCATTACATAGAAATGACCCCCCCCTTAAAACTCTAAGAGGGGAATGATTATCTACTTTTCTTGTTGGCCCAGTTGGGTTAATACAAAGGGTTTTTGATTTCTGTTCTTCATAAAAACTAGACTCATAATAATCTGAGCACCATTCCCAAACATTTCCAGCCATATCATTAAGACCATATCCATTCGAAGTAAAATTTCCAACTGGTGATGAAAAATAAAACTTATCTTCAAGTGTATTTTTATATGGAAAATCACCTTGCCAAAAATTTGCTAGCATAGGAGATTTATTAATTGAAGTATTCCCCCAAGGATATTTTTTATTTTTTTTACCCCCTCTTGCTGCCCATTCCCACTCAGCCTCTGTAGGAAGGCGCTTTCCTGCCCAAGCAGCATAAGCAGATGCATCCTCCCATGATATGTGCACAACGGGATAATTCATTTTATCTTCGATTGATGATTCTTTTCCATTAGGTTTCCTCCAGTTAACACCTCTCACCCATTGCCACCATACTGACTCATTTTTTAAGCTGATTTTAGTATCTGATGGCTTAAAGATCAAAGAGCCTGGCATAATTAAAGAGTCATTAAATTGTATTGTTTTTTTAGGAAGTATATTCTTTATTTTTTTTAAATCTATTTGTTTCTCTGCAGTGGTTTTATAACCAGTTTCATTAACAAATATTAAAAATTCTGCATTTGTTACTTCATTAATATCCATTAAAAAAGGGCTGACTTTTACTTTTAGAATTGGAGATTCATTTTTATAGGCATCCTTTTCATCACTTCCCATAAAAAAGGTTCCCCCAGGAATAGCGACCATACCTATTTTTGATAAATATTTTTGATTATTACTATGCTTGGATATAGCAATCATCAAATAACTAAAAAAAATGATTAAAAATAAAAGCGATACTAATAAATATAGTTTTTTCATATCCCATCCAATTTACAATAAATTGGGTATAAGATGAGAAAACTCCCTCCATTATTATCTTTATTATTTTTGATTTATTGGGGTTGTGAAGATGTGGAATTAGAGCATAGAGTAACTCTGTTTACAAAAAACTTTGGTGGAAATCTTTGGGACTATGGTAATTCTGTTCAACAAACCATTGATGGTGGTTATATAATTACAGGTGAGATATCTTCATCTGAGCATGGTTCTTCTGATATTTGGTTAATAAAGACCGATTCCAAAGGTCAAGAAGAATGGAATCAAACCTTTGATGGAAATGATAGGGACTACGGTAAATCTGTTCAACAAACTGTAGATGGTGGATATGTTATTACAGGTTCTACAGGTTCAGATTATTACTATGATGTTTGGTTAATTAAAACAGACTCTAAAGGAACAGAAGAGTGGAATCAGACCTTTGGTGGAGATAATAAGGACTATGGTCATTCTGTTCAACAAACCATTGATGGTGGTTACATTATCACCGGTGAGATATCATCATCCGGAAATGGTTCATCTGACGTATTGTTAATCAAAACAGATCAAAAAGGACAAGAAGAGTGGATTCAAACCTTTGGTGGAAGTGATTATGATACAGGTAATTCTATCGAACAAACTTATGATGGGGGTTATATCATTACAGGCTCAACACGATCTTATGGAAATGGTTCAGATGATATCTTATTAATAAAAACAAACTCTCAAGGACAAGAAGAATGGAATCAAACCTTTGGTGGAGATTATATTGATATTGGTAATTCCATCAAACAAACTTCGGATAATGGGTATATAATAACAGGTTATACACAGTCTTATGGAAATGGTTCACGCGATGTTTGGTTAATTAAGACTAATTCCCAGGGTAATGAAGAGTGGAATCAAACCTTTGGTGGAAGTTATGTTGATATTGGTAATTCTATTCAACAAACCATTGATGGTGGGTATATTATTACAGGTTCTAGAGGAACAGATTACTACTCTGATTTATGGTTAATCAAAACGGATTACCAAGGAAACGAAGAATGGAATCAAACCTTTGGTGGAAATGATTATGATTTTGGTAATTCTGTTCAACAGACTACTGATGATGGATATATTATCATTGGACATACAAAATCTTATGGAAATGGTGGTTATGATATTTTCTTAATAAAAACAGACTCGGAGGGTAATACAGAACCTTACAGAAATTAATTTTCAACTTTTTTTAAATACTTTACAATAAATATCCAATTTACAAAAAATAACTCTATAAAAAATAAAACCCCAAGGATGAGTTAATTTTGATATATTTTCCAGATTAGGACCTTTGTAACTTTCAGAGTCCTATCTCATTTGATTTATATATTTTGGGGATCTTGGGGTATTTTTATAACTCGTAAGTCATTGTTTTTATTGAATTTACTACTCAACTGTCACAGACTTTGCTAAATTACGAGGCTGATCAATATCACAACCTCTGCATACAGCTAATTCATAGGCTAAAATCTGTAGGATTATGGAACTATTTATGGGAAAAACATATTTATGCGTTTTAGGAGTAACTAATACAAAATCAGATAAAGAAGACAAAGCATCATTTTCTTTATCGGTAATTGTAATAATTATTCCACCTCTGGCTTTGACTTCTTCAATATTTGATAAAATTTTAGTAAAGGTATCATCCTGGGGCGCGATAAAAACCACAGGCATATCTTTATCTATTAATGCAATTGGACCATGTTTCATTTCTGCAGCTGGATAGCCCTCTGCATGAATGTATGATATTTCCTTTAATTTAAGGGCCCCTTCAAGAGCTACAGGAAAATTGACACCTCTACCAAGGTAAAGATAATTGTTGGCTTTAAAGGTTGATTTAGCTACTTCTTTAATTTTATTTATCCCTTTAAGTATATCAGTGACATTTAAATCAATATTTTTAAGAGATTTAATCAAATCTTTGCCACGATATAGAGATACACCTTTTTTCCTACCTATTTTTAATGCTAGCATAATCAAGACAGTTACCTGTGCTGTAAATGCTTTTGTTGATGCTACTCCTATTTCTGGTCCAGCATGAGTAAATATACCTGCATCTGTTTCTCTGGATATGGTACTACCAACTACATTGCATATACCCAAAGTTAGTGCACCTGCTTCTTTTGATTTTTTTATCGCTGCTAATGTATCCGCAGTTTCCCCTGATTGACTTATAGCAATTAGTATTGTATTTGCATCAATTATAGCATTTCGATATCGAAATTCAGAAGCATATTCTACATGGACCGGTACTCTAGCATATTCCTCAATTAAATGTTTTCCTATAAGCCCTGCATGCCATGAAGTACCACAGGCAGTAATATATATCCTTGAAGCTGATAATATGCTTGGAATATGATCATTTATACCCCCTAGCATAGATGTTCCATCATCAAGGTTCAACCTACCTCTTAGAGTGTCACTAATAGAATGTTTTTGATCATGTATTTCTTTTAACATAAAATGAGGAAATTCACCTTTTTCAATTTCTTCAATAGTTAAATCAATTTTTGTAAGGGTTTTTGTTACAATTTCTTTTGAATTTATATTAGAGATTGAATACTCAGAGCCTTTAACAATGACAAATTCACCATCATCTAAATAAATTACATTCCTTGTAAATTCAATTATTGGTGATGCATCGCTAGCAAAAAGAAATTCATTATCACCTACTCCAAATACTAAAGGACTCCCCATCCTTGCAGCAACTAAAGTATTTGGTTCATCAGAGCACATTGCTACTATTCCATAAGCACCTACAACTTCCTGAAGAGCAGCTTTTACAGAGTCCTTAAAATCTAATTTTCCATCACCATTGTAGTACAATTCAGAAATTAGTTGAACCAAGACCTCAGAGTCTGTTTCACTTTTAAAAATTACCCCCCTACTTTCCAAAGTTTTTTTAATAGCATCATAGTTTTCTATTATACCATTATGGACTAATGCAATCTTACCAGTTTTATCCAAGTGAGGATGTGCATTTACATCATTTGGAATCCCATGAGTTGCCCAACGTGTATGCGCAATTCCACAACTTCCTTTAATAGTATTGGAAGATATTTGATCTGAAAGTTCAGATACTTTTCCAGCTTTCTTGACCGAACTAAGGATACTGCCATCTAAAAGTGCTATTCCAGCAGAATCATATCCACGATATTCTAGTCTTCTTAGTCCTTTAATTAATATTGGTACGGGGTCTTGATCACCAATGTAACTAACGATTCCACACATTTTTATAATTTTCTCTCTTCAAAAAACTTCACATAAACTCTTTCATCTTGATCTTTATAATAGTGATCCTTTAAAGTTGTTTCATGTTTAAAGCCAATTTTTTCATAAAATTTATGAGCATTAACATTACTCTCATGAGTTAAAATATAAAGTTTTCTTATACTATGCCCTAGTTCAGCATACCATTTATTTGCATTTGCAATTAATTCATCAACCAATATCCTACCAACACCCCTCCCCCTTGCATCAGATAAAATGCAAATTCTATCAAGTTCAAATAATCCATGCTTAGGAAGGCCATGAGATACCCAAGTAACAAGGCCAATGATTTTGTCATTTTGTGTTGCTACTATATAATGGAACTCTTTTTCCATTTCTGATAAAAAAGCTGTTTTAGCTTCAGCAATATCCTGCATATTATAGAAATCAACTAATACTGAACATATTTGGTCAACGTCCTTTAATATAGCTTCTCTTGTTTGTATCATAATTTTTATTATTTAGTTAATTAAATAAAGGCAGGTAATGTATCAATAATTCTTCTCAATGTTTACAAAAATATGAAAGTATAAACAATATTTTAACAATAGTATACCATTAGGTAATTTTTTTATATATTTTTATAATAAACTTTGATATAAAGTTAGAAATCAAAATTTTCTAAATAATTATATTTTAAGAGATAATCATTTGTTAATAAAAAAACATTTCGACATTACGTGGCTTAAAAAAACATTAGGCCCTGGTATATTATTTGCATCAACAGCGATAGGCGTATCACACTTAGTACAATCAACCAGAGCTGGAGCTAATTATGGTTTTGGACTTTTAATTTTTATAATAATAGCAAACTTATTTAAATATCCATTTTTTGAATTTGCATCTAGATATTCAAATGCAACTGAAACTAGTATAATTCAGGGTTATAAACTTCTCGGTAAGTGGGTTTTATGGTCATATCTAATTATTACTTTAATATCAATGTTTTTCATTACCTCAGCTGTCGGTGCTGTAACGGCAGGTTTTTTACAAAACTTATTCCAAACTACTAGTATGGGACTATGGAACCACTTCGGCTTATTTCTTATATGTGGGATGATACTCACCTTAGGAAGATATAGCTCGCTGGATTCATTAATTAAAATAATTGGATTAATTTTATTATTATCAACACTTGTTGCTTTTTTTCTCGTACTAATAAAAGGTTCATATAGCGATAATTTATTTCCAGAGATTAATTATGTAAAATCTGATATATTATTTATTATTGCTTTAATGGGATGGATGCCTACGGCAGTTGATCTAAGTTCGTGGAATAGCCTTTGGACATTAGAAAGAATTAAACAAACAAATTTTAAACCAACATTAAAACAAACAATCTTTGAATTTAATATTGGCTATGTATCATCTGCAGTTCTATCAATATGCTTTTTAACATTAGGTGCGTATCTAATGTATGATACAAATAATATCTTTTCAGATAGTAGCTCAATATTTGCTAACCAAGTTATTACTTTATATACTGAGTCCATTGGCTCCTGGAGCTATTTATTAATTTCTATTTCTGGATTCAGTATTATGTTTGGTACTTGCATAGCCGTTTTAGATGGTTATGCAAGAAGTGCAAAGGAATGCTTTAGACTAACATTAAATAATGAAAATATGACCTTGTACTATAATATTATTGTTTGGCTTATTGTTTCAGGCTCTCTTGCAATAATATTCCTTTTTGGTTCAAGTATAAAAAGCCTTGTAGACCTTGCTACTACTATTTCATTTATGATTGCACCCTTTATTGCATTTGCAAACTACAAACTAGTATCTGAGAGTTACATAGGAAAAAAGAATACACCAAAATTGTGGCTTAAATCTCTAGCTCTATTTGGAATAGCTTACTTAATAGGGTTTGGTAGTTTATTTTTATATGTAAGGATAATTCTATAGTATAGAAATATAATTTGTAGTCCCTGGTACATTAACAGGTACACCGCCAGTAATAATAAACTTTTCTTCTTTATTAAGAACTTTCATATCTAACAGCTTTTGTTTGGCTAGTTCTGGCATTTCATCAGCAGAATTATACTGATTAACAAGGACAGGAATGACGCCCCATATGATAGATAAAGAACGAAAAGTAGATTTTAAGGTAGTCATAGCATATACATTAGCAGAAGGCCTAAAACTAGAAACCATTCTAGCTGTACCCCCACTTTGTGTCATCGTTACAATAGATTTTAAATCGAGATCTTTTGCGATTGTACAGGCAGCATGACTAATAGCACCAGAAATACTATCTACAGTATCTTTTCCAATAGTTCTACTATAGAATTTCAAAGTCTTCTCTGTTTCTTTAATTACATCAGATAAAACATCAATTACATCTGTGGGATATTTACCCATCGCAGTCTCACCTGTTACCATCAAAGCATCTGCACC
This sequence comes from uncultured Fidelibacterota bacterium, assembly GCA_902559415.1. GTDB lineage: Bacteria > Fidelibacterota > Marinisomatia > Marinisomatales > UBA1611 > TMED80. Next base: position 4,612 of record CACEHW010000027.1, on the reverse strand, counting down.
ATCTAGTATAGAATTAGCTATATCACTTATCTCAGCCCTAGTAGGAATTGGATTTTCTATCATAGAATCGAGCATCTGAGTTGCTATAACTACAGGTTTACCATATAATTTTGCTTTTTTTATAATACTTTTTTGAATAACAGGGACTTGTTCAAGAGGGAGCTCAACTCCTAAATCACCTCTAGCAACCATTACGCCATCAAAGGCTTGGACGATAGAATCTAGGTTTTTAACTGCTTCCCATTTTTCAATCTTGGCCATAACTGGAGTATTAAAACCTAATTTATTAATTTTTGATTTTACTAAATCATAATCTTTTTGAGATCTAGTAAAAGATAGAGCTACCCAATCAGCACCATTTTCAAGAGCCAAGGCTAGGTCTTTTTCATCTTGAGTTGTTAAACTTGGTACATTTAACAAGACACCTAAAAAGTTGACACCTTTTTTACTTTTTACTTTACCGGGGACGATAGTTTTACATTTAAAAGAATGATTTGATGTTTGCTCAATAATTTCTAATGATATTTTTCCATCATTAATCATTATTTTTGCACCTGGGTCATAACTCTCAAAAATAAGATCCTTTGAAATTGGAATAATCCCATCTCCATCTTCTGAACTACTAACAGTAACTACTTGTCCAACTGATAATTTAAAGGATTTTTCAAGCTCACGAACCCTAACCTTTGGACCAGCTAGGTCTGCTAAAATAGAAGGTCGAGTTTTATTACTAGAGTCTGAAGTAGATTTGATTAAATCAAAATAGGACTTTTTTTCAACTTGGGTACCATGAGATAAGTTTACTCGAAAACAATTGACCCCACTATCAATCATTGAATCCAAAATAGTCGCACTAGAACAGCTAGGTCCCACCGTCGCAATTATTTTAGTTCTGTTTATGGTCAAATGATTTTAGCCAATACTTCCAAGTAGAGATACAAGATCAACAACTCTATTTGAATATCCCCATTCATTATCATACCAATTAAGTGTTTTAACATAATTACCGCCAATAACTCTAGTAAATGGAGCATCAAATATAGATGAATGACTATTACCAATAATGTCAGATGAAACGACAGGCAAAGTAGAATACTCAAGAATTCCTTTTAACGAACCATTAATAGAAGCCTCTCGAACAGCCTCATTTATTTGATCGACTGTAACATCTTTATTAAGCTGAACATTAAAATCAACAACTGAACCATCAGGAACTGGAACACGCATTGCGATTCCATCTAACTTACCATTTAACTCTGGCAAAACAACACCAACCGCTCTAGCGGCACCGGTAGTTGTCGGAATGACGTTTTCTGCTGCTGCTCTACTCCTTCTCCAATCAGAATGTGGAACATCAGCCAATCTTTGATCATTTGTGTATGCGTGTATGGTATTAATCACACCAAGTTCAATACCAAAGTTTTCATTTAATACTTTAGCCATTGGAGCTAAACAATTTGTAGTACAACTAGCATTAGATACTATCTTATGCTCAGACTTCAGACCTTTATCATTTACACCTAAAACTACTGTATAATCAATTTCATCTTTTGCAGGAACTGTTAAAACAACTTTCTTACATCCAGCAGTCAAATGCTGCTCTAATTGTTCACGAGTTCTAAAAATACCAGTAGATTCAATGACAATGTCAACGCCAAGTTCGCCCCATGGTAAATCTGAAGGATTTTTCTCTGCGATGAGTTTTACCTTTTGTTTTCCTGCATGTAACATATCACCATCCAAGGTAACTTCTGAAGGAAAACGACCCATGACGGTATCATATTTTAATAAATAAGTAAGAGCCTCTTTATCAAAGATATCATTAATTGCTACAATTTCAACATCATCTCTAGAGTTTAAAACCCTAAAAACAGATCTTCCTATACGGCCAAAACCATTAATACTAATACGTATTTTCATCTAGTTACCCATCCTTATGATAAGTTTTAATTGTATCAAGAATTCGTTTAGAAAAGCCCCAACCATTATCATACCAACATAGGGTTTTAAGCAAATTATCAGCTGTCACCATTGTAGCTTTTGCATCAAATACCATTGTCTCTTCACGACCTATTACATCACTAGAAACAATTGGATCGTCAGTGTAACCAATAAAATCTTTGTATTTACCGGTAGATGCTTCTTTAAGTACCTCATTAACCTCTTCAGGCGAAGGAGCTTTTCCAAGCTCAGTAGTCATATCAACACATGACCCATTAGGAACTGGGACATTAAAAGCTATACCATCTAATTTATCTTTAAACTCCGGCATCAACTTTTCAATAATTCTAGGTGCACTAGTTGTGTTTGGAATTATATTTTCAACTGCAGATCTACTTCTTCTTAGATCAAGACCTATAGCATCGGTAAGAGGCTGGTCAGCGGTGTAGGCGTGGACAGTGGTCATCATCGCTTTCTTTACAGAAAAGTGATCATCTAGAATCCTTAGCATCAAACCAAATACTTGTGTGGTTGAAGAAGTAGCAGAAATAATTTTATCTGACTTTTCAGCAGCATCTTCATTAATTCCATGAATGATCATTCTATCTATTCTATCTTCTGGAGTTCTGGAAACAATGACTCGCTTCGCTCCTGCTTGTATATGTTTATTTAGCTCGTTTCTTTCAAGAAAGGCACCGGTTGCATCTATAACAAAATCTATATCCATGGTAGACCATGGTATCATACCTGGAGTAGCACCAGGTAAAATGCTAACTTTTTGATCACCTATTACAAGATGATTACCATCTAACTCAATAGACTCATTCAGTTTTCCATGAACAGAATCTCTAACAAGCAAATAATGAAGAGCTTCTGGGGGACCAAACTCACTAATTGCAACAATATTAAACCTAGGGTCATTGAAAGCAAGTCTGAAAATATTTCTACCTATTCTACCAAAGCCAAAAATGGCTACATTTATTTTTTTCAAGTTATTTGTCAATTTAAACTTCTATTCTTTGTTAATTATTTAGTTCCAAAACTTTTATAAAATAAAATAATAAAGACTACAAGTTTAAATAATTATTTACATGCTTTCAATAAAATTAATATTAACTACCCAATTGCATCAGTTCCTCTTTCATCTGTTCTAATTCTTATACATTGCTCAATTGGTAAAACAAATATCTTCCCTCTTCCTTTATTATCTGGCTTCTTTGCTACTACTGTAATTGCCTCAACAGCCTGGTCTACATAATCATCATTTACTGCTATTTCGAGTCTAATTTTCGTTAAAAGTGAAATCTCATGAGATATACCTCTGTATACTTCTTGCACTGGTATCTCTCTGCCCTGTCCCTTAGCTGAGCTTACAGTAAATTTGTAAATCTTTCTTTTAAGTAACTCTTCCTTAATATCTGGTAATTCTTCAGGCTGCACAATGGCAATAATTAGTTTCATTTTATTTTCCTATTCAACTGTAAAAATTTGAAAACCAGCATACGATTCCATATCATGTTCACCAATATCAAGCCCTATGATCTCTTCCTCTTCAGAAACTCTGAGACCAATTAGAGATTTTATCCCTAAAAAAAGCAATGATGAAGTTATTAGACAAAATGTTCCGTATGCTATCACACCAATTAATTGAGTTATAACACTATGTTCTACACTAAAAAGACCAACAGCAACCGTACCCCAAATACCACACACAAGGTGGACAGAAATTGCTCCAACAGGATCATCAATTTTCGATTTGTCTAAAATAATTACTGAAACGACCACAATTAAGCCAGCTATAAATCCTACAATTACAGAAATCATTGGACTGATTACATCAGCACCAGCTGTTATACCGACTAAACCTGCAAGTGAACCATTTAATATCATTGAAAGATCAGGTTTTTTGCTTATAGTCCATGATGCAATCATCGCACCAACAATGCCAGCTGCACCAGCTAATGTTGTAGTTACAAAAACCAATGAAACTCCTCCTGGATCAGCAGATAGAACAGAACCCCCGTTAAACCCATACCAACCAAACCATAATAGAAAGACTCCAATAGATGCTAAAGGTAAATTGTGTCCTCGAATAGGTTTTATTAAGCCATCCTTACTATATTTTCCAATTCGTGGACCTAAAATAATAGCGCCAATTAAAGCAGCCCATCCTCCAACACTGTGTACTAGAGTAGAACCAGCAAAATCATAAAAACCGATTTGATCTAACCAACCCGCTCCCCATTTCCATGAACCAGCAACAGGGTAAATAAAAGCTACATAAACAGAAGAGAATAATAAAAAAGATGACAATTTTATTCTTTCTGCAACAGCTCCCGAAACTATAGTAGCTGCAGTTGCCGCAAACATTGCTTGGAAAATAAAATCAGTAAAATATGTATAATTACCATTTGCATATTCTATTAGTCCAGCAGAGCCTAATGGAGAAGAAATACCAAATCCAGCAAATCCAAAATATCCATTGAATGTACCCGGGTACATTAGATTAAAACCGCAGAACGCATATGTTAATATTCCTATTGCAATAATACTTACGTTTTTAAACAGAATATTAACGGTGTTTTTGGATTGAGTTAAACCAGTTTCAAGACTAGCAAATCCAAGATGCATTATGAAGACTAAAAATGTTGAGACTAGCATCCATATATTA
>CACEHW010000026.1 GCA_902559415.1 uncultured Fidelibacterota bacterium | reverse complement strand
ATCTTCATAAATAAAATCTGTTGACATAAAAGATTTAGATTTCTCTTTAGATTTTATTTTTTTTGCTATTTTTAGCTTTGGTAGGAAAAACCATTGATCTGATGAACCGTTAGTTTTTATCCAACTTAATAAACCCGTACCTTTTACTGATTTTGGCTCTAAAAATTTAACTAATGATTTTTTTTTATATTTTTGATTTTTATACTGTTTTTCATAACTCACAAATGCTCGAGATTTTATTTTTGTTTTACTTCCTCTTTTTCTAATAATCTCAAGTTTTATTTCTGAAATTAAGGTAGTTGGACTAGGATGGCTAATAACTTTTTCCATAATCTCTTTTGCTTTAGAAATATTTTCATTTGCAAAAAGTAAGTTTAAAAAAATAAAAAATATAATAGCTTTATGTGTCATCTTTATCAGTTTCATCTTTTACAAAAAGAAGACCAATTGGTGTAAAAATAAGACTAATAAAGGCTACAACAATATAATCTTGACGTTGCTTAAACTCTGATAAACCTGCCAACTGTAAACATAAAAATATATAAAATATGATGAGCAAGTCTGTATTATTTATTCCCCAAGTAAGAAAACTATTAACATTAAAATCATTTAAGAGAATAGAATTATCTAAGCTTAAATAGTAATTATAAAACCATAAAATTATAGCTAAACCTGAAATAGTTACTACTATAAGGCTGATTGATTTATCCAGATTGTTTTTCATTATTTATACAGAAAATTAGGTTTAATTAGACTTATAATTGCAGGTAGGATAGCCATCCCGCCAATTAAACAAAAACCAATTGATGCCATGATTAAAATACTAAATTCTTTTAAAGGCATAAAAACAGAGAACATGAGAACTGAAAATCCAACAATTACAGAAACACCATTAAATAAAATTCCTTTACCAGATACTTTCATTGTATTTGATATTGCATCATTTAAATTATCACCTTCTCTTAGATGTTCACGAAGATGCCAAAGAAAATGCACTGAGTAATCTATCCCCACTCCTACAAGGATACATGTTAAAAGAGATGTCGTCATGTTTAATGGAATACCAAAATTGCCCAACACTCCAAATATTAGTACCACTGCAAGTAGCATTGGTAAACTCGCCAGAATGCCACCTGCAAGAGATCGAAATACGATAGCCATAATTATGAATAATACTATCGAAGCAATGCCTAAACTTATTATTTGTCCTCTAATTACAGAGTGACTGACTGCTCCAAGAAGAGCTGCTGGACCAGAAAGCATAGGTTTAATAGGTTCTCCATCATAATAATTTGAGCTAATATAATCCTCAGTATCATCTACTAAAGCCATAAGATCTACAGTGCTTACTTTCTTAATCCTAACAAACCCTTGAGAAAAATTGGGATCATCTGTATCATTCAATATTAAATCAAAATCATTATCTTCACCAGCGATTGAGTATAAAAACATATATTGCTCGATTAAATCACGACTAGATGGAATTTTCAGTGAATCGATATTCCCATTATTGAAAGAGTAATGCATTTTTTTAACTACGTCAGCAATGGAATATGTTGAACTGACAATATTATTTTTTTCTTTAATATGAGACATCAACTTATCTATATGATTTAAAGATAAAGGATCATAGATATCACCCTCAATTAAAATATTTAATTGTGTTGACCCTCCAAATACTTGGTTAATTACAGCGCTAGATTTTCTTATTTTAGAATCTTTCGGAAAATAATTATCTGGAACTGTATCTATTGTTATATCTCGAATTCCAAATGAAAATAAAAACATCCCAGAAAATAAAATTGCTAAAAAAGGGACTCTGTTTTTAACAAAAAACTTTCCCCAATTAACAAGAAAATTATTTACTGTTTCAAGGCTTCTTTCTTTGCCCAAGTATGTTGGTCTTGGCACTAAAATTAAAATAGCTGGTATAAAAAGAAGGCTAAGAAAAAAGGAAACAGCAATTCCAAAAGAAACAAGTAATCCTATTTCCCGAACTTTTGAAAGTTCATGTGTAATAAGACTTAAGAAGCTTATTACCGTTGTAAACCCAGCTAGGAAAATAGGCATTCCCAATCTTTTCATTGTTCTTTTAAGAATTTCAACTCGATCTAAATTTTGATCTAACTTTGTAAATTCATAATAATGAGATATAATATGAATTCCATAATTATTTGCGATAGCTATTAGCATAATTGGAATTAAGCCACCAATGATAGGTACTGATAGATCTAGCCATGCCATTAATCCAAATGTCCATAAAATAGAAAAGCCTACAACAAATAGTGGTAAAAAGGTTCCAGTCCAACTCCTAAAACTCAAGATCAGAAGTAAAATCATTAAACCCAACGCAATCGGTGTAAAAGTTCTCATATCTCTCTTTACACTATCAATTGATTCAGCAGATGAAATTATTGAACTAGCAACATATATATCTTCTGGCCCCTCAAAACTATCAATTATCTGAAATAAATTCTCTCTAAAAGCTATCTCGTCAAAATCTGTTGGAGCGGTGATTTGGGCAATGAAACACATAATATTCAACTCAGGAGAAATTAAACTACCAATTATCTCACTTGCTTGGATAGTCTCAATAAAGTTTGCTGTTTCTGTTGAGTCCTTAGGAATTTTTTGAAGAATTTTTTGAATTTCAAAACCACCATCATCAGGAACAATATATTTCTGATTATAAATTGAAGCAACTCTGCTCACTGAAGGGATGTTCGCCAAAGAATCATGCAAAGATGAAAATTTATTTAGTATTTCATTTGAAATTAAATTATCAGACTCAACAGCAATAATTGCAATTTCATTACTACTAAATAAATCTTCTGCCAGCTCCATATTTTTAACAATCTTATGATTCTTTGGAACTAAAGACCTTAAGCCTGGATCAATTTTTAATTCATGTATTTTCCACATAAAAAAAATTGTAAAGAGAAAGATAACTGATATTATCGTTCGTGGATAATGAGCATCTAATAAGAAAAGACGTTTTATTATATTTTTCAGATTCATAATGTTTTACAAACATAGAATTTACATAGTAATATTTTTATATGTTAAGAACTACAATACCTATTTTTTTTATTTGTAATATCTCAAATGTATGATTCCAATAATCCAGTAATAGTAATTGCAAATGGTGAATTTCCGACTCATGAAATTCCGATTAATTATCTAAAAAATTGTAACCATATTATTTGCGTAGATGGTGCTGCCGATAAAATAAAAGAATTCGGTCTTGAACCAAATGTTGTGATTGGTGATTTTGACTCAACAAAAATTTCTTCTAAAGAACGATTAGGCTCTTGGATTAAAACCCCTGATCAGAATAAAACAGATCTAGAAAAAACATTTGAATGGTGTATGTCAAAAAATATTAAAAATATAACTTTGCTCGGTGCTGGCGGGTTAAGAGAAGATCACTTTCTAGGAAATTTATATATTGTTTCAAAATTTTATGATAATATTAATGTTAATGTAATTACCAACCACTCTAAAATAATTTGTGTTCGTGGATCAAAAACAATTAAAACAAAAAAAAATCAGGATATATCTTTTATCGCTTCAGAAGTAATAAATAATATAAAAATAACTGGTTTACAGTATAGTTTAACGAATGAGCGATTAATTCCATCTTCTATGGCTATATCAAATAAATCACTGGGGAATGAATTTCATATTGAATCAACAGGAAAAGTCTTTGTGTTTTTAAATCACCTAAGCTAAATGAATGTATCTAATTACGATATTATTATAATTATTATCTATTTTGTTTTTCTTTTTACGATCGGTTTTTTTCGTCGCTCAAAAAATCATATCAGTCAGAAAGATTATATTGTCTATGGAAGGAAATTAAGCTTACCAGGCTTCGTTATTACTCTAGTTAGTACATGGTATGGTGCGATTTTAGGCATTGGAGAAAATACATATCTATACGGAATTCAAACTTGGTTTATCTTTGCATTCCCATATTATATGTTTGCAATTGTTTATGCCTTATGGCTTTCAAAAATAATATGGAAAAAAAATATTCTATCTATTCCTGATATATTTAGAACTAGATATGGAAATGAAATAGGCATTATAAGTGCTTTCTTTATTTTTTTCCTATCTAGTCCAGCTCCATATATTCTTAGTTTAGGTGTTTTATTTAATTTTATTTTTAACATTAAATTAATTTGGTGCCTTTTAATTGCATCAATATTCAGCACCATTTATGTATGGAAGGGCGGTTTATCATCCATAATAAAAACTGACTATTTACAACTAATATTAATGTTTTCTGGTTTCCTTATACTTATAGGATTTTCATGGCATAATTCTGTATCACCTTTGGGGTTATTTAAATCATTACCTGCTACGCATCAAGACCCTTTAGGAGGGAATTCTTTACAATACGTATTGGTTTGGTTTTTCATAGCAATCTGGACAATTATAGACCCAAACTTCTTCCAGCGATGTACAGCTGTAAAAAATCCAGAAATAGCTAAGAAAGGGCTTCTAATTTCAATATGTTTTTGGTTTCTGTTTGATGCCATGACCGTAACCGCAGGACTTTATGCTTACATATATACAGTGCCAGAAAATCCACTAATGGCCTATCCACTTTTAGGCTTAGAGGTATTACCCCCTGGGTTTTTAGGTTACTTTCTTGTTTCTCTTTTTGCAATAATAATGTCAACAATTGATTCTATGAGTTTTGTTAACGCTATCACGATTGGAAGAGATATAATATGGAGATTAAGGAAAAAAGATTCAAAAAAGAATCCGGTGTTTCTAATTAAAAAAGGATTGATTGCTGTTGCTATTTTATCAATAGTGCTATCAATATTAATCCCCTCAGTAGTAAAAATGCTATATACACTAGGGTCTCTAATTATTCCTGGACTGATACTCCCATTTATTCATGCCTTAATCGGTAATAACATGCGCATAACAAAAGTTAATGCGATATTATGGCTTTGTGTACCAGTTGCTATTTCATTACTGTTTTTTATAATGTCAACATTAGATGTTGGAAAGCTATTAAATATTGAACCATTTTATCCAGGAATGGCTACATCAATTCTAATTTACTTTTATTTAAAAATTAGTTCAGGAAGCGAAAAATTAATTAATCCTTAATTCTTTTGTCCAATATCCAAAAGGAGCTCCTTAAACCAGCTTAAAGAATAATCAAATGGCTTACCTCCTTTAATTCGATTAAAATCAATAAGAACTAAATCACCATTTTCATCCATATCTTTTCCAATAACTCCACTTTTTTGAATCAACGCAAAATCCACTGCTAATTTTGCTGAGTCTTTGATTAAATTTAAATCTCTATCGTTCGACTTTGCTGACCTTGCAAAGTATCCACTTTTTTGAACTAAAGTTTTTTCAGCTTTTAGAGCAGATGAAAATCGTTTAGCGAACCATTTCCCTGGATTAATTTCATCAAGCCTTACATGTCCAAACGCATCGCGAGGGATTACTTCTCCATTACTTTCCATTTCTCTTGTTATAGTATCTAAACCTGCACCCTCACTTAAAAATATATTAATCCCATCTTTTTTATCCATAATCTTATTAAGTCTATCTACCTCGGATTTAAAATCAAAATCTATCTCTGGTATATAGATTGCATCGATATCCCATTTATCTTTACTTACCATTAATTCTGGTAAAAAAGTTTTAGCATGTAGTCTTTTTCTATATTCGAAAGCTGTCTGTGCAGTTAACCAGCCACAGTTTCTTCCCATGACTTCATGAATGATGAGTTGCCTAGTACTTGTTGTATTTTCGTTAATAATATTTTCAAAAAAAATTGCTCCTTGATCAGCTGCCGTCCAAGCACCGAGAGTTTGAGTAATAGGGAATACATCATTGTCTACTGTCTTAGGAAGGCCTACTACTGTTAAATCATAATTATTTTCCTTAAGATAATTTGAGAGTTGTGCCGCCATTGTGTTTGTATCATCTCCACCAATTGTATGTAAAATATCTACATTATCTTTTTTTAATTGATCAGCGGCTACTCTTAATGGATCTTCACCATCATTTACATACCCTCTATCAATACAATCCTGAATATTTGTTAGTTTTACTCGGCTATTGCCTATTGGGCTTCCACCAAAATCGTATAAAGCAGTGAAATTATTTTTTACAGATTCAGGAAAAACTATCGATTTTCCAAGAAGAAGACCGCTGTAACCATTCAAATAGCCAATCATCTTAACTTCTGGTTTACGTTTAGCATATTGTTCAATAAGAGCACCAATACTTGATGAGAGGCAAGGAGCAATCCCACCAGCTGTTAAAAAAGCAATTTTCATTAAATTTTTCCTATTTATTAAGTTTATTGTTTAGCAGATCTCGACCAGCCTAGTTCTCCATACCTATCATTCAATACTAGTATACCATCCATATCTTTATTTGTTCCTACATAGGCAGTTGGCTGCTGAAATTTATTAAATGTTTGTATATAACCATTGTTTTCTTCTCCAGTACCAAGATATAAAGTTCTTTTTTGGTCTTGGTTATATGCAGTAATAAAACCACCATACCCATCATCTAAAACTGTTATTGAGTTTACAACAATATCTCCAAGATTTTTCTTTTGTTTCGCGCCAGTTAGCGTAAAAAATAAACAAGCTCCTAAAAAACCTATGCATAAACTTTTAAAATCGATATTATTCATATTAAGATCACCTTTCATTATTCAAAATTTTATTTATCAAACTTTTCAATTAAATCTTTCATTTTTAATATACTATCATCATTTGCATAATTCTCATCATTAAACTCTTTATGCCATATCTTTTTTGCATATAAAATTCTACTTACCAAAATAATGGTATAAATAAATAATAGCCCAAGAAATCCTACTACGTACAGTTTATTTTCTCTATCTACAAAAACTAACATAAATAGCAGGATTATAGGCATAATTCTTATGAGCTTTTGAATAATACTACCCATTGACAGACACTTATTTAATCGACCTTTCTACAAAATGAAGCATTTTTTTTTGCTGTGATAGCCATCCTAATCTCGTTTCTATGTTTATATATCTTACTCCATATTTTAAAGCTGCCCAGGAAAGAGAACCATTATTATTAGTTTCCACCTTGCTCTGCAAAACAATATTATATGGTCCATTTTTAAGTTTTTCATAATCTTTAATATTTGTACATAATATAAAATCTCGAGGATTTTGATTATTTTTAATTGAATATAATTGACTATTTTTTAATTCATCATTAACGTTATATCCTCTAAAATTATTATGTAATGCAATGAGTAACCCTCCTTCACCTGGAAAAATATTAAATAAAAAATCATTTCGGTTTTTTTCTAAGTTTAATAATAATTTATTTAACTCGTTTGGATTCCAATCTGTTTTAAAATTTTTAAGTGCTTTTCTTGCACCTGATTTTGAAAAAATTCTATTTGGATCAACGATAGTTGGTCCTAGAGTCACCTCTCTATTTTTTGACTTTATGATGAAAGCTTTACCCAAATTTGTTTTTATATGATCTTTAATAAGAATTTTAGCTGTTTCTTCATCACCATGGATTACAATATAATTAGTATTTGAAAGGCCATTTTTTTGTACTTGAAAATGGATGCCACTATAAGAAATTTCAGAAATATCAATTCCCAATAATATATTTGAGTAACAAACAAAAATTTTGCAAAAAATAAATATGAGATTCTTTTTTTTTAATAAAGCTAACAATTAAAGATCTCAAATTTATCTAATCATTTTCTGGTGGCTCTTGCATTCTATATAGAATCGCTAGAACTAATGCCCCAATTATGAAAACTAAAAATACTATATATAAAATAAGTTTCATTTGTAATGCTGTAATTTACGTATTGCATTTAAAAAACTATCAATTACTACTAAATTTTGTTCTATAAGATTATATACTTGTTTAGAGCTTAAAAGACCGTCATTCAAATCCATAAAATCTGATACGATTTTTAATATAAATAGATTATCAATATCATCTACTTTTTTTATTACCTCACAAATTTCATAGGCCTCCATATCCACTAGGCCTTTACGTTTAAACTCACCATTAGTAATAGGTTTAGAAACAGTGTTTACTTTATTCTTTAATAATCCAAAATAATTTTCATATTGTAAATTGATCGGGATTTTTGAAAAATCATCAAAAACTTTATTAATTAAAAACAGCTGTCCTAAATCACAATCGTTTTTATGAGCTCCTGCTATACCAATATTAATAAATTGACTTTTGGCTAGGTCCTTATTTTTATAGTATAAAGTTAACGCTTTATGAACATTCACCTTACCTACTCCCGTAATTAATAAGGTATATATATCATTTTTATATATCGGAATTGAATGACTATTATCAAAAACTAAATCATAATAATCAATTATTGGCTTTGCCTCAGATTTTAAAGCCGTTAATATATAATGCATAAGTCAGTTATTTTGATGGAATAGCAAATTGCAAAAACTTTTTTTCTCTTAACCTATTTTTGATTATCCAAGCTTCTATGCCAACTGGTTCGCTCTTAGCAGAAAAGTCAAAAAACCAATCTCTATTAGGCAAAATAATTTTTTTACCATGGGGTTTATATTGAAATTCACTTACAGAGCTATTACTTTGCTGCTTAAACAAATTCATATCAGCAAGAATAGAAGAAAAAATCAATTCTCTATTATAATAGTTTAGTCCTTTAAGTTTATACGTAACTGTATTGCGACCTATTCGAGACCCAATTTCACTTAACAATACACCTGATAAAATAAACGTTGAACTAATTGCACCGTAAGAGTAGAATAAGGATGGATGGCCTGCAATAGCAGGGAATAAAGAACAATTTAAAATTAATTTCCCAGAAAATAATAATATATTACCTAAGGATTTGTAAGATTTTTGAGCGTACTTTATTTTCTTAATGGATGTTAAAGGAATGATGTTCTTTATTAAGATACTATCTTTCACTATTATACTACCATTTTCAATATCATAGGTATCATAAATTTTGATCTTTTTACCACTTTTTGGATAGATAGATATTGATTGCGTATATGCGAAGTTTTTAAAAAAGATCATCAATACAAAAAGGATAATAGTATTTGTACTTTTAAAAATCATTTTAGATAAATACTCTTTAATGCATTAACTAAACTTTCCATATCATTAGCCTGATTATAAAAATGAGCAGAAACTCTAATATATTTGTGCTTATTCCATTCAAAAATAGGAACTTCAATCATAAAGTCTTCCCATAATCTTTCTTTTAAATCAATTGTAATATTTGAAGGCAAGGGATGACTTACCATCTGCCCTATCCAGTCTTCATGTAAAAAAAGACTATCTGTCTCAAAAATATCTGTAAGGTTATCAGAGACCTCTAATATTAAATTTTTACTTATCTTACGTTTTTCTCTCCAATCATTGTCCTCTAAAAAATTTATTGCTGAAGGAATAGATAGAAAAGCGCTCATATCTTTTGTCCCTTGCCATTGAAAATCCATTAAAAACTGTGAGGGTCCAGGATCTTCTCCTTCTTCTCCCCAGCTTATTATTTGTGGTTGTAAATGTGCTTGTAAAGATTTTTTAACAAATAAAAATGATGAACCTTTTGGTGCGCACATCCATTTATGACAAGCTCCAGTATAATAATCACAATCCAATTCGATTAAATCTAAATCAATGTGACCTGGCACATGAGCTCCATCTATAATTGTAATAATACCTTTTTGATGAGCATAATTACATATCTCTTTTACAGGGAAAATTAATCCAGTTTGACTAGTTATTTGAGATATGAAAATAACTTTAGTATTTTTTGTGATCCCTGCTAAAAATTGATTAATGAAATCATTTTTTGAATTAAAAGGAAAATCAATAAACTGTTGGACCACTGAAAATTTATTTTTCATTGAAGACCGTGACCATGCACGCACCAACGCTCCGTATTCATGTTGTGTCATTAACACTTCATCACCTTCGCATAAATTTAGATTTTCAATTATATTATTTACGGCAGTAGTAGGATTAGGAAATAATAATAAATCTTCGCCATCACAACCTATAAATTCACCAAGCACATCTCTAGAGATTTTTAAATTTTCCCAAAGAATTTTTGTCATAAACTGAACAGGCCCCTTTTCAAGTTTTCTTTGCCAATTCTGATAATTTTCAAATACTACAGAAGGGCAAGCCCCATATGAGCCATGATTTAAATAGGTTATATTATGATCAAGTAAAAATAAGTCCTTCATGAAAAGTTATAGAATCAAAAAGACCAAAACCTAGGTATTATCAAAACAGCCGATATAAATAGAATGAGAGATAAAGGTAAGCCGACTCTAATATAATCACTAAACTTATACCCTCCCGGACCATAGACCATCAAATTTGTTTGATAACCAATCGGGGTAATAAATGATGAGCTAGCAGCAAAAGCGACAGTAAAAACAAATGGCCGCGACTCTAAGCCTAATTGATTTGAGACTGCAATCGCAATTGGAACCATAATTATAGCAGTAGCAACATTGGATGAGATTTCAGTTAATACCATTGTAATAAAATAAATGGTTGCTAAAAGTATGTAAGGTTGGAGTTCAGTAGAAAATAGTGATATCAAATTCGAAATATTATCTCCTATCCAATCCGCTGTTCCAGTTTTTTGGATTACTATTCCAATTGGTATTAAAGCAGCTATAAGAAAAATAACTTGCCAATGTATAGATTGATAACTTTCTTGAGCTGAAATGATTTTTAAAGCTAGTAGAATTATTACGCTAATAAACGCGCCTTTCATTATTGGGATGTAGCCAATAGCTGCAAAAAAAATGGATATCAGGACTACATAAATACTTACCCACCAGAATTTTTCTTTTATTAATCTAGCTTCAACTTTACCCAAAACAATGAAACTACCAAGGTTTGATAAACTGGCTATTTTTTTTGATGGTCCATAAACTAAAAGGGTATCAAAAGCATGCAGCTTCATATGCGCAATTTTTTTCCTAAAAATATCCCCCTCTCGTCTAATTGCTAAAATGAATGCACCATAGATCTGTCTAAAATTAGTTGACATAAGACTCTTACCAACAAGATCAGAATCATCAGTAAGCAAGCATTCTACAAGCTCATTATCCTCTTGCTCTAATTCAGATTGGGTTAGTTTTTCATCGGTCAATAAAGCAACGCCCTCTACCTCTTTCATTCGAATGAAGTTATCTAATGTTCCTCTAACAAATAAAATGTCATCTTCTTTTAAGATTGTCCTTCTTATATCTTTTACAATATGCTTTTCATTTCGAATAATATCTAAAACGGTAACATCATAATTTTGATTAATTGAACGATCAAAACAGGATTTTCCAATCAAAACTGATCCAGCCCGTATTTTCATTTCTGTTAAGTAACCACCGAGATGGTAACTTTTTGTCAAACTGGATGTCGTTGTCCTAGAGGGAATTAATTTAGGGGCAATAAATAATAAATAAGCTGTGCCTATAATTAATATAATAAAACCGTATTTAAAAAACTCAAACATACCAAGCGGTTTAGCGCCTTCATAACTAACGTAAATAGAATTCACTAATAGATTAGTCGAGGTACCCACTAATGTTAACGTTCCTCCTAATATAGCAGCATAGCTCAAAGGGATTAACATTTTTGATGGACTAACTTTATAAGTATGAGCTAACCTTATAGTGATGGGCATAAAAATTGCAACAATCGCAGTATTATTTATCAAAGAAGAAGCTATGCTAATTGTAAAGTAATATGCTGCTAAACCAATAGTCTTTGATGACTGAACTAGTCTATTAATAGTTACAACAATATATTCAAGTAGTCCTGTCTTTTGTATTGCACTACTTAAGATAAATAATAGACCTATTGTAATTACTGCCGGGTTAGAAAAACCTGATACTGCTTCTGAAGGTGTTAAATACCCTAATCCAAAAAAACAGGATAGTATAATAAGC
The DNA here is from genome assembly GCA_902559415.1 of uncultured Fidelibacterota bacterium. Taxonomy (GTDB): domain Bacteria; phylum Fidelibacterota; class Marinisomatia; order Marinisomatales; family UBA1611; genus TMED80. The sequence goes on along the minus strand of CACEHW010000026.1, from coordinate 1,492 downwards.
GCCGTTACATCTATACTAAAATATTCTTTAATAAAAAGAAAAAAGCCGAATGATAAAATGGCAATTACTATAATTATTTCAATATTCATCTATATTTATTAATTAAAAACTAGCAAAATGGATGCTCAATATTTTTATCTACTAGAATAGCTGGCTCTTCATTTGAATCCTCGATATTTAGTATTGCATCTAAAATTTTATTTATGATTTTATCACTTCTAATATTGTTTAAAACAGCTATGACAAAGATTCCATACTCTGGATCTGGGATTATTTCTTCCCATTCATCTAAAATAGTAGTATTGTCTAAAAATTTATCGACGTCATTATCAATACCAAGTTTATTCGAGATTTCATCTTGAAGAGAAAAAATTTTCTTTTTTAAAACTTCACGATTATTTAAAGGAATCATTTTGTGCCTAAAACAGCTTTCTCATCTATCTGATCTATCTGGTTTGATGCAACATAATCTTCAGCATACTTTTTATAAACACCTGAATTAACAAAAATTTCAAATAGATCCTCATCAATGTGGTAATCATTTTTCATAAAGCCCATAATTCTCATCGCTTGAGATAATTTTTTACCCTCTTTATAAGGTCTATCAGCAGCTGTTAAGGCCTCATATATATCAGCAATTGCCATAATTTTTGCTTGAGGCGACATCTGATCAGATTTAAGACCTTTTGGATATCCTGTTCCATCCATTTTCTCATGATGACCACCAGCAAATTCAGGTATATTTTTTAAATTTTTTGGATAAGGTAATTCTTCTAACATATCTATTGTTATAGATATATGGTCATTTATAATATCCCTTTCTTCAGGAAGAAGAGTCCCCTTAGTAATATTTAAGTTACGAACTTCATTATCCGTAAGAATGTTCACTTCTTTATTATTTAAAAATAATTTTTGTTTAGATATTGCTACTATTTTATCTTGGAGTTCAGATTTCATGAATTCACCACCTATATTGCACGCTTCAATAAATTTTATATTTTCATCAATTTCCTTAATTGCCTTTTTATAATTTTCGTCAAATTCAGGTAGTGAACCATTAAGTTGTCTTTTTAAAAAATCTATCTCAACATCCCTTTTTAGAATCTCCATTCTGGTTTTTACTAGTTCAATTCTATCAAAAATAGTTTCTAATTTTGTTCCTTTATCGACAACGTGAGGCGGAGTAGCTACTTTACCGCAATCATGCAACCAAGCAGCGATATATAATTCATATCTTTCTTCTTCTGTCATACTAAAATCTTTGTATTTCCCTGATTTAGTTTTAGCAACTGCATCTGCGAGCATCATTGTAATTACTGGTACTCGTGAACAGTGTCCTCCAGTATATTCAGATTTCTTATCAATTGCTGTTGCAATTAACTGAATAAAAGCTTCAAAAAGTGTTTTTAATTCTCCAACTAATTTCTTGTTAGTAAGTGCTACAGCACCTTGAGAAGCCAGGGATTCAATTTGTTCTTGCATATCTTTATCA
>CACEHW010000025.1 GCA_902559415.1 uncultured Fidelibacterota bacterium | reverse complement strand
CCTCCTCATATCCCGCTTGATACCTTGATTTATATCTAGTGATTAACTCATTAATTTTATATTTATAGGAATACCCAAGGCTAATACGTTTTTTAATTTTATCTTCAAAAACAGCATATCTTAATGGAATGAATACCTTTACATTCTCAAAGAGCTTATAAGATATAGTAACTTCTGAAAAGGTCTGCCTAAATTTTAATTTTTCACCTCTAGACCTTAAACTCTGCTCAACATCAAGTCTAAATGAATATGGTAGTCTGTATTTAAACGAAATTGTATTTCTAAATTCAAATTCATCAGAGCCATTTAATAGCTGTAAAAAAAGTAAAGGGAGGAACCAATAGCTTTTAATTAATTTTTTTATTATCATTCTCTATACATGAAAAATGCTATAGAGGATTTTCTTTTTTATAATATATTTTAACGTTTGCCCAATTTTCTAAAAAATTAATTCGCCCTACTTTACAGTCTATTATCTGTAACCCTGTTTTTTTCACAACGTCGTCTAATAATTTTTGATAGTTTTCAGGTTTTATCATATCCATATCATTATAAACTATTGTTTTAATCCTATAATCTTTAACAACTAAGTTACTAACCCAATATTTTTCAAGAAAAAAAGTCATAACAACTATTGCTACATTGGCAAAGATCAGTTCCTCGAAGACAACTTGATTTGTACTTAATGCATTAATAACGCCTATAGTAATTACAATGAAGAGATATGTCATTTCTTTAATGGGTATCGGATCAGTTCTATATCGAAGAATTGCAAATACCGCAAAGAGCCCAAACCCAAAGGCCATATTAATATCTAAATTCCCTAATATATACGCAAAAAAGAATATCAGGGTGTTAAACATAAAATAAGTAAAAACGAAGTCATTCCCTTTATAATCACGATGATAAATTAATTTTATAATTACAAAAGCGATAAAAAGATTAAAACTAAATCTTATAAAAATATTTGAAAATAAGAATCCCAATTCCATCAACGATACCTTTCTAACTTTACAAGTTCTGTATTTTTAACATATAAATTTTCACCAATTTTTAATTCTTTCCCAGGAGTTATATAAATTATCTCCTCAGGTGGCATTTGATAACTTTTTTCAGAAAATATTTTCATCGTTTTTAATTTAATTTTATCGTCGCCTAAGAGCTCCCATGAGCCCCATCTAGCATTACCACCATAGAGAGTCGTTCTGAAGTTAAAAGTATTATCAGGACTCAAAATAAAAATAGAATTAAATTTTTTGCAATCTGGAAAGCAATAATTCCCATGAAGGCTATCAAGCAAATTACCTCCTTTAGAGATAGATGAAATCACTAATAAATAAATAAAGTAATGTTTTATCATCTTAGCAAAATCATTTTCTTAGATGCTATATTTACGCCACTTTTAATCTGGTATATATACATCCCAGCTGCAACACTCTCTCCCTTATCATTTTTTGCATCCCATCTGATTGTCTTAAATCCAGCAGATTGATTTTTGTCAACAAGCGTTTTTACATGCTTGCCCATAACATCAAATACCGTAACGACCGTATAGGAATCATTAGGGAGATCATATTCTATACTTGTAGTGGGATTGAATGGGTTTGGATAATTTTGATGAAGAGCAAAAACAGATGGAATAATTTCATCTATATCATTAGATAGAGCATCATAAGATGAATTTTGCTGACCTGGTGTCCCAAGTTCAACACCTGAAGAGACCCAAGTCTCAGCATCATTGTTATTAAGAGAGGGATTTAGAAGTTCAAGAGTCATACCCTCTCCATCTGGTTCAAGTGGCCAAGGAGCTGAATCATCATAAGTCACATAATCAACTATGCCTTCATCATTATCCATCAGCCTCAGAAGTTCTCCACCATTTGAAAACCCAAAATCTATTTCACCAATGTAATTTTCAACATTAGGGAAAAACTGAGCAAAATCAGAACTATCCTGGCAGAGGACTAAATACCCACCACTTTCAATAACAACATCATCGCTTATTGTAAAAATATGAGAATCATCTGAATCCATAAACTTCCATTGAGAGATATCAATATCCTGATTAGAATTATTATACAGCTCCACCCAGTCTCCTGTATCAAAATCATCACTAGAGTGGTAATTTATTTCATTAATAACTATAAGGTCTTGATATGGATTTTGAATTTCTACAAAATGGGCAATCATAGTCATGTTTTGATCAATCATTAGATTAATACTATCACCAAGACTATATTGATTAGCCCAGTGAGAGAATGCAAACCCAAATTCAGGTACTGCTTTAATCGAAACAGGTATATCAGAGAAATATTCACCTGACCATCCTTGTTGATCAATACTCAATGAATTTATTTTAATGTGCCCAGCCTCGGAATCATTAGTAAATAAGGAGATCGTATTAGTCGTACCCTGTAGATCAAATACCTCAATCATTTCGTTCATCGCATTGTCTGGCCTATATGAAGCAAAGTTATACATCCTCTGTACAGCAGAGTTATACTCACCCAACGAATTCGGGGTGTAGCTATCATATGGGCTTGGACCATATCTAAAAATATGATCAGATACGTAAGGAGCCACAACAGACTTTAGACTGTCAATTAAATATGTAGTGTGTTCTGAGCTGTAGGTTGTGTTTATCCTATCACAGTATGTATTAATGAATTGATTTCTAAACCCTAGGTTGTCTAAAAAAGAAGTGAAGATCACTGTTGACCATACTGGATTATTAAACACATTACCTCCGCCGTAAGCATGATCAAGCATATTGTAAGTCTGATAAGAACCGATAAAACCAAGAGCAAGATCAGTCCACCTTTCAAACCCAAAATCCGAGTCAAACATAATATGCTGCCACCTCCCCTCACTAGATTTTGCTTTAAAAAGTTTATTGTTGTTCCCAGGCCAATCATAATTCATTACAAAAATCTGAGCAATTTTATATTCAATCAGGCTCTTAATATCATAGTGCTCCGCAGCTATTTCATAATTACTTTGAATGCTCATGTCATTGTTACTTATGAACTGTCTTATTTCAAGATAATCCTCTGTTGATCCATGAAGAAGCTCAGGTTCATCAGTCGAAGCTATGGTAGAAAGTAAATCTAGGTTATCATTTTCAATATCATAGTGAGTTTCGATATAATGTTCATTTACTTTTTCTCGAATATTTTGAATCCCCCAAAATTCACCATTTAAATAAACTACCGCGGGTCTATAATCTTGTACAGGGACTCCATTCTCACTCGCTAGTGTTGTATGAAACCCATCCCTAAACATAACATTGTCTTGCCCATGTGCTCTCAAAATAAATGACTCATAGCTATCAACATTGCTATCAGGAAATAATGGATAATCAAAACTCCCTTCTCCGTATATACTCCTAGCAAAAAAAGAGAATGATTTTTGCGCTTCTGCCCTAGACCATCCCCCAAATATTTTCATCCCAGCATTCTGTTTAAACCCTAAATATCCTCCTGGTTCAAAAAGCTCAATGTGAACTTCCTTCTCCCAATCTTCCCAAAAATTTGAACCATAATATGGGTACCATGCCCAAAAATCATTCCCTGGAACATGCATACCTATAATAGGGTCAAACATATCATTTGGGTCTATTGCAATTGAAACAACAGGGAGCGTGCTATTAACAGGATCATATATATAGCTATTTGTAATTATTTTACTTGGAACATGATCGGGGGCAACAGCAATAGCTCGAATAATTATACCGTTATATGTCGGAGAAAACTCCCAACCGTATTCGTCAGAAGTTTGAGTACCATTTGTTAATAAATTATTATTAATTGCTATAAAATTATTATAAACATTAGAAGTCTCATCAGGCTTGGAACCATCTGTTGTATAGTAAATAGTAGCGTTTTCTGTTTCAGACGTTATAAATAAATTAAAGTACTGTTCTTTAAATCCTCCAGCACTTGAAAATTCAGGATCTGCTGTATAACCATAGAATGCCTCAGCATCTTCATTTGTCTCTCCAGGTGAAGGATCACTAAATAGAGACAATGCCCCGCCCCCATCATTGTGGTAGCCATATGATAGGTCTTGCTCCATTTCTGGGACAAACATTGTATCTATAATGTTTTCATCACCATTTGTTAGAAAAACAGTCTCCCCACTTGCAGTAATTTTAAAATTTGTATGTAGGTACGGATCTTGATAATTCAAAAGATCAGAAAATAAATTTTCCGTGTTGAATGTATCAATATTTGCATCAGTAAAAGACCCTCCTTGCACAATCCTACTGCCACCAACAGTTAGTGAATAACTCCCACTTGTATAAAAATTTGAATTCTCATTATGAACATTATTCCGATAGGATATATTGTCAAAATGTATAGCCCCATTTGAATCACCACCTTGATTACTAAAAACAACCACAAGATGTGTCCATCCAGCATCCGCTGGTGCTTCTGCAGCGACATCTAATTTTATCCAGGTATCATCAGGAGAGTTGTGGGTTATAATATCTGTTGTGTGTTGTTCGATCATGTATGGCCCAAACCACCCCCAAGCCCAAAATTCAATATGTGCAAATGCGGTTTGCCCAACTTGTAAAGGATTCTCACTAGTTTGCTTTGCATAGACCGACATATGATGAAGCTCACCCGGATAAACGTCAACTTGTTGCCAAATAGCTACATTGCCAGTTGAGCTTGTTCCAAATAATTCTAGTGATCTATAACTATTATCATGCCCGTCTCCCTGAGAATGTTCCCAATTATTAGTTGATACATCATCTGGCCAGACGCTCCATCCACCATCAGATTCCCAATCAGAATTATAAACATCTACAGGAACACCGTCTTCACAACATATACCATCTCCCCAAGTATCCATCATTGTAAATAGATAATCACCTGTTGGAACATCAAGAGACCACTCATAAGTATTGCTCAGCGTCATAGTCCCAGGAGCGATGCTCTCATTGAAGTTAGTCCCGTTTATACCCACAAGCTCCCATGAGGTCTCTTGGGGAAAACTATCCGTGTTAATTTTTATTTTTATTTCAGAGGTTTCACTAGGAGCAGGTGACTGTCCAACGTAAAAAGATAGAATCGGCAAAGCAGTTAAATCATTTAGGTTCTCACTTGCATTATGAACTTGCAATGCCAAGACGTTTTGCCCATCAATTAAATGATCTTTGATATCCTCTATGAAGAACTTCTGAGGCTTTATGTCTCTATATATATTTGCCTCAACATTGGTATCTGCAAATTGATCATATGAAACTTCCGTATTTGGTTCACCAAGATTTTCTCTTAATACTTCTACTCCATTTATATATACCACAAATCCATCGTCATAATCCATATGTAAAAGACCATAGATCACATTATCTATATCTAACACCTCAAATGTTTTTCTCATGAAAATTGAAAAAACAGGGTCTATTGTTGTCATATCATCATCGTCGCCAAACCCTATAGGTGTTGGCCCTGAAGACCAATCAACTGGATCAAATTCAATTAAATTCCAATCAGTTGCGATTTGTTCACTCCCCGGTAGATAGTGCCAATTAGACCCAAAATTAATCACAGGCATCCAGTCACCGCCTGGCCACAATGTCCTATCTTTATCGCTTGCGAATACTACAATATGTGAGTCTGGGTTAATTATACCATCTGGGAACTTCCACTTTCCTAAATCACTGGAATCATCTGTAAGATAATAGTCACCCATGTTAATCGGGTTTAAACTATTATTATAAATTTCTACCCAATCAGGTGTATCACCATCCTCATCATATACAGCATTATTATTTTTTGACATAGACTCATTAATAATAAGATCCTGAGATAAGGATATTTGTAAAATAAAAGCAATGAAAAATAAGTGGCGCATATTATTTAAAAAAATTTAGAGGTTAGATAAGAATTGAATTATAAAATTTTTAATTAATTTTTTATTATTACAACTTAGTAATAATGAGAACTGTTCTCAATAATAATATTTAAAATAATCCTAATAATATAAAAACCTAAGTTGAAAAAATTAGGATATTATATTTTTATTCTTCTTTTTATACTACTAATGAGATTTATCAAAAATTTCTATTGATAATTTTTTATATGAATAACTTGCTAATAAGGCCCCGATTATTTGACCAATAATAAAATAAACTACTGAAGAAGGATCTATCCCGGTAAATGTATCAGTAAACATTCTTGCAATTGTAACTGCGGGGTTCGCAAAAGATGTTGAAGAAGTAAACCAATAGCCAGCTGTAATAAATAGAGCTACAGCTGTAGCAACATCCTTTGCATTATATTTTCTTACAAATAATATAGTGGTCATCAAACCAAACGTAGCAACTATTTCACTGATCAATAATTTTTCTTCACCTCTAAAATTTGTAGACATCTGAAATAATTGTTGATCAAAATAATAGTGAACAACAAGTACTGAAAGTAAAGCGCCAAAGAATTGGAAAATCATATATTTTAAAAAAGTAGAAAGAGTTAATTCCTTTTTAATTAAAAAAACTAAACTTACTACAGGGTTGAAATGCGCTCCAGATATTGATGAAAAACTTTTTATTAAAACAAACAATATAGCGCCAGTAGCTATTGTATTACCTAATAATGCAACCGCATTATTGCCTTGAGATAAATTTTCAGCCATAATACCGGAGCCAATAACAACAGCCGTTAAAAAAAACGTACCAATAAATTCTACTATGTCGGAATTATTAATTTTTACCATCATAAAGCTTATATTGATCACATGCACTTTTAAATATTTCTAAAGCTTTTTTTTCATCTTCAAGACCATTAACAATTATCTTCTTAGAACCTTTATAATTAGTAAACCATATTTCAAGAATCTCTGTTATGCCTTGATATGATTTTTTTAATTCATTAAAAGAGTTTACATCTGAGAAAATTGAATTATTAACCATTACGGCTATTAACTTATCATCCACTTCGCCCTCATCTAGCATTTTAAGAATTCCAATTAATTTGATTTCAACAACACTGCCTTTTTGTAATTGTTCACCTAATACTATAACATCTAATGGATCACCATCGCCTCCAGTTTCAGGTGATAACAATGTTTTAGGGATCATTCCATAATTTCCAGGATAGCCTATATACTTTATTTTTCTTGGAAGCCCATCTTCAATATCCTGTACTATTTGACCAGTTTCTTTGGAAACTTCAAATTTATCGTGCGTACCGGATGGTATTTCAATAACAGCATTAATATTTCCAGAAATTGAAATAGGTTCTATATCGTGGATGTAAGATTCAATTTCATTGAATGAATTACATGCAAAAAGAAAAAGCAAAAACAATAATTTCATTACAAAAATTACATACTTCAACGTAACCATTTAAAAATTAACTGATTATAAAAAAAGGGTCATAATTTCTTATGACCCTTTTTAATGCTCATCATGAGCTTTTTATGTGAGGTGACACATAATTATTTTACTAATGTCATCTTGCCCATGGCTGATAAGTCACCAGCTTGAACTTGGTAAAAGTAAATCCCGCTTGGAACACTGGCACCATTAGAATTAATACCATTCCAACTAATTACCTGCATACCTGGTAAGGTGTTTGAAAAAGAAATCTGATTTACAATTTGACCCATAACATTAAAAACTGTAAAGGTTACATTATCATGATACCCATTTAACTCAAAATTAATTTTTGTTGATGGATTAAATGGGTTTGGATAATTACCATGTAATTTTAACTCCTGAGCTATGATAGAACTCTTATCGTCTTCTGTGCTCAACACCTCCGCAACTGATAAATAAGACCACCCCTCAAGCCAGTTTGAATCACTTGAAAAAGCGCCTTTATAATCAGTTTGAGTAAAGAAATCATCATCTATAACTTCATCGACATTTTCAAAAGCTATACTATTTAATGGCGGGTTGACATGCAATGTTGCAGGTAAACCATTTGCGTCTACGGTCATTGCTAGTCCAGCTGATTCGGATACCATTGTCCCTGTCCATGCACCATCAGTTGACTCATCAAAATCGTCCCAAGGTACATCTGCTAGTCCATTCATGACCATACTGCCAGATATATATAGATAATTTGGATGACCATGGGCCTGAGCAGCAGCTAGATCTTGAGTTACAAGCTCTGAACCATTGTCGTCATTACGAACACCATCGTTTGCACCATGGATAATGTAATTACGAAAATCTCCACCAGTACCTTCTCTGAGACGTAAAGCATCTTCTCCATGTGCAACAGAACTAATTACTGTAACATTCGCAAAGTGCGGATGAGATCTTGGCTGACTGTCTAAATCACCATTGGTCTTACTATCCATCTCATGACCTTTATCACTATCATCTGCTCTTACTACAAGTAAGAACTGGCCACGACCTTGGTATCCTGCATCTGTATCAAATGCATCATCGCCCACAGCAATCACTGAACAATATTTAAGATCAACTGTTCCACCGAACATCTCAAAACCATCATCTAAGTTTAACCCAACTTCACAGTATTCTACTGTAGTACCACGACCAACACCTGCTAGAGTAATACCATTGATCTCATTATCTGGAGCAATAGAAGAACCACCATTCCAAACACGAACATAACGAAGTACTCCAGAGTTATCATCTGGATCTGTTCCACCATATGGAACACCGGTTAAACCTTCTACGTTTGCAGTACCTCCATCATTGGCGATCGGAGCGTATCCATTGATGATCAAACCACCCCAAAGACCACGACCATTACCATAGTTAGGATCAGTTGCATCGAGCTCAGAACGAAATGTGATCGGAGCTTCAGCAGTACCCTGCGCTATAATCTTACCACCTTGTTCAACAACTAAACATGGAGCTGGATTATCTGCAGAATAGTTCGCATCGTAACGGCCGAGTATCTCAGTACCTGTTTCTATTGTAAGCGTAACACCATCCTTAACAAATGCTTGACTGTTGAGGTAGTATGTATTATTCGATGTCCATGCTACATCAGAACTAATATCTCCATCAACTGTTATCAGTTCAGCATAGCTGATTGATAAAGCAATGAAAAATGATATTATTAACTTGTTATTCATTTTATCTCCTTTGATTTATTTAATTATTCATTTGAATGCTTATTGAAAATGATCGTCCAGGACCATACTCTTGGGTGGTGTAATATTTTTCATTATAATAGTGTGCAATCCTTACAGATTGATTTAATAGATTATTTGCTTTGAAAGAAATCTTATAAGAATTACCAATTTTTTTACTCGCTACAAAATTCAAAGAGTTAAATGGTCTTTCCCAGAAGTGACCAGCAACCTCGTTTGAAATTCTTACGAGTCTCTTACTAAAAGTATTGTATGCTAAATTAAGGTCTAACCCAGATCTATTTTTTAAATTAAGACTCATATTGAAAACAACATTAGATTGACCTTGTAACGGCCTTGCTCTTTTGTTAGAATTATTGTCTACAGTATTTGGAAAACCAACCTGAGCGTTTAATACCGCGTTATGAATGAAAACAGAATCTGGAAGCACCACCTCGGATTTACTGAGCGATAAATTTGTATTTAAAAACAAAAACCCAATTTTACTTGGAATGATGCTTAACTCTTTTCTTAATTCAGATTCTATACCTATGATATCTGCATATTCCCCATTTTGCCAAGATTTTGTATAAGATAAACCACTTGCAGCAATAAGTGATTCCTCAATTGGGCTAGTAAAATGTTTTTGAAAAATACCAAATGAAACTAGTTCAACTCCCTTAGGAAAATATTCGTATCTAATATCAGAACTTTGAATCGTTGTGTTTTTTAAGTTAGGATAACCTATGGTTTCATCTGCCCCAAGAAACTCCTGAAAAACATATGGTGCATATTCTCTAAATTGAGCTCTTGCCACTGTTTTAGAAAAAGAAGACCGAATTTTTGATTTTTCAGATAAAGAATAGTTTATGATGAGAGCAGGTAAAAATCTTTTAGATGAATTTTTAAAATTTATAATAGTTGTATCCGCCTCTACGTCTTCAAACAACTCACCGTTATCCCAGACACCGTTATTATTGACATCATTAAATGTCTCACCAACATCCCATGTACCATTCGCTTCTAGGGTGTAAGGTTTATAGCCTAATACAGGGTGATAGGGACTCATGGTCATACTATAATTTTCATGTCTTCCCCCTATGCTAATCTGTAAGTTTTCATTCCATGTGTAGTTAAACATAAGGTAAGCGGCATCTATATCTTCAGTAGCAACATAACCATCAAAACCACTGGTTTTTTCACTAAAAACTAATCCTTCATTTATTGTTGAATCAGATTGGTTTACCGTCGCCCAATAATCATTATCAAGAGCGCCGTTAATATCATCAACACTTGAAGTGGTTATTGAATCATTTGTTGCTAAAGAAAAAAGAGAATAATCCATGTATAGATAACGACGTCTAAAATCTCTTTCTTTTCTATCAACCTTTAAGCCAAATTTTATTTTTGTATTTTTAGCAACCGTTATAAGATGGTCATATGAAACACCATAAATGTTTTCTTTCCCTTTACTATTGTATGACACGCCTGGATTAGATCCATTTCTTAAATATAATGTGTATGAACCTGTTCTAGGATCTAGTTCATCTCTTACATATTCCCATTCTGATTTTGCAGCAAATGGTTCATACATATCAGACTTTCCAAAGGTATACTTAAAGTCTATTTCATTTTTAATATTTTGAAAATCAAACTTGTTCTCAATTGATAGTGTTGTGAGGTTAATTGCCTTCTCATTATATCTTTGTGAAATTAAAAGGCCATTCTCGTCCAGCACGGAAATTGAATCGCCTGGATCCCACTGACCATTTTGATTACTATCTGTATACGATTCATTTAAATCATAAATACCATCGCCATCAATATCATCCCACTGCTCTCCATTAAAAGAAACGTCATCTAAGTAGGCATTAAAATCTTTTCCAGGATATAGATTTGCATAGTCATGAGTTAATTCACCTGACATACCTGAAGATCTAGTAAAATTATCTTTTGATGTATGGGTATAAACATTTCTCAGTCCAAACCTAAAATGTTTCCTGATCGTTAATCCAAAACTGAAATTCATTCCAATGTTTGATGATGTTTGATAAATATATCTATCAAGTCCAATAAACCCTTTTCGAAGTATTTTATCATATTGGATAGTTTGTAAACCAGTTACAGGATCAACTATTATAGTGCCATCATCATTTGGGTCATTGTAGGCATTGTATCGATCCATACGTTCTTGATTATATTTTGATTTTCTAGAAAAATTTCCATCAAATAGAAAACCCATTTCAAGATCATTAGCTTCACCATATTTAGTACCATATGTAAAACTAGTACTAGCTGGCAAACTAGATTTTTTAATAGAATTCTGAAAAGCATTTGGTAAAAGATTATTTTTTCTATATGAATCTTTAAACCATAAATATTCTCTTACTGGATCTGAATTCCAGCCAATAGTATCTCCGGTAAAATTGCTAATTATTGGCGTTAAAAGATCAGGAAGATATGTTTCTGGAATACTACCATAACTAATTAATTCATCCTCAAAACTCGAAGGGATGTCTCTAGATCTACCAAAGTCAAAACCCAATAAATCATTTGGCCCTGACATATTGGTTATCATTTCGTCACCTGGTAAAATATTACCTGACACACCGGCACCTATTTTCAATTTATAAATAGTCCTTGATGGATAGAGTTTTGTTCTAATATTTACATTACCACCTCCAAAGGCACCTGGTAAATCAGGGCGATAACTCTTAGCTACGTCAATTCCAGATATTAGTGCAGTGCTAAAAAGGTCTAAAGGAACTGATCGCCTATCTGACTCTGGGCTTGGCATTCCCACAGAGTTTAATTGAGCACTGCTGTAACGATCACCCAAGCCCCTTACTACGAGAAACTTATCTTCCATAATAGTGACACCAGTTACCCTTCGTACAGCATCTGCTACATGACTATCACCAGATTTAGAAATTTGATCGGATGAAATGTTGTCTTGCATCTCCAAAGCGTTCTGTTTGCTTGAAAGGGACTCAATATCTGAACCTGTTTTTTTCTTGGCTGTAACTTGAACACCCTTTATAGAAACAACATCTTTATTCATATCAATGTTTTTGTTAATTGTTTCCCCAAATAATACTTCAATATCATTTATAGTTTTATTTTCATAACCAATGTATGAAACAGACAAAGAAATCACTCCGGGCTCTACTCCTTGAATAAAATACCTTCCTTCATAGTCAGTCGCTGCACCAGTTGCCGTTCCTTTTATTATGACATTTGCTCCAATCAATGGTTCTTCAGTTTCTAGATCCTTAACCACTCCCATTATGTTACCAGATTCGTCTGCAAAAACAGTTGAACAACATATTAGCAATAGCAAAAATCTCATTTTTAATTTTTCCATGTTCACCTCACGAAATTTGAAAAATAGTTATTTAAACTGAGATAATATTATCTTTGGAAAATTTGAATATTGTTTGGGGTATGTTTGAAATTTGTTAGAATAAAATCTAACAGAGGAAAATAAAAACTAGCTTATTAAATGTTAAAGTTTAGCTTAACTTTTTTACTGGCAAAGTCAATCTAAAAACAGTGGTGTTGCCATCACTTTTATGAACTTCAATAGTCCCGTTATGTACTATTGATATATGCTTAACTATTGCTAAACCAAGACCTGTTCCTCCGGTTTTTTTGCTTCTTGATTTGTCTACTCTATAAAATCTATTAAATATTCTGTCGCGTTCTTTTTCTGGGATTACCTCTCCTTCATTTTCTATGTCAATTAGTATTTTATTAGATTTTTTTTTGACTGATAGAATTACAGTAGAATTATCAACACCATATTTAATTGCATTTTCAAGTAAGTTTATTAATGCTTCTCGCATTAATTGAGAGTCAATTTTTGCATATATATCTTTTGAGCATTCTATGACGACTTTGATACCATATTTTTTAATATTTTCTCTTATATCCTCCACACTTCCTTCTATAATAGGTAAAAGTTTTTGAGTGGAAAGAGTAAATGCATCTTCATCTTCTATAGCTTCAATCCTTGAAAGCCTCAAGAGATCGTCAATGATAGAGTTCAAACGATTGTTTTGGTTTATTGCTTTTTCTAAAAATTTATTTTTTGTTTTAAGAGATATGTCTTTTTGAGCTGTTTCAATATAGCCACCTATCGATGTTATTGGTGTTTTAAGCTCGTGACTCACATTAGCAACAAAAACTCTCCTCATAGCTTCTAGTTGTTTTAACCTTGTAACATCAGTCATTACAATGAGACAGCCAACTGATTTTAACTTTTGGTCTTTAAGAACCTTGCCGTTTACAGTAAAAAACATTTTTTTCATTTTCCCGATTCTAATCTCTTTAGTTATAGGTCTTTGTTTTTTTAGGATCGACTTTATTATTTTTTTTATAGCCTTATTTTTTATTTTTTTATCATATTGTTTACCAATGTCTTTTTTTCTGTCAATATCTAAATAAGAAGAAGCCGCTTTGTTTATTGTTGAAATTTTATTTTCTAGATCTATAGCTATTAAACCTTCTGACATTGAATATTGAATTATATTAATGTAATTCAATATGTTTTTCTGTTCATTTTTCTCTTTTGTTATTGTTGCTATTTTTTTATCAAGCTCTTTAGCCATCTCATTTAGAGCCACAGTA
>CACEHW010000024.1 GCA_902559415.1 uncultured Fidelibacterota bacterium | reverse complement strand
ATGTATGAACTTGCTCATTCAAGTTCTGTTCCAGCAAGCGCTAGAATGCTAGATAGTCTACACTACCAATTTGGCAGTGCATTAAAACCAGAGAAAAATAAATTTGGAAAATTTAAAAGTAAAATTCAAAAACTAGCATTTAAGATTAAAGATTTTGATACAGATAACTTTGTTGCAGCAGTGTTTAAACTTGAAGGCTCATACTCTGAGGTTGAATATCAGCGTAAAAATATAAAGAAACTTGCAAAAAAATATAATGGACTACTAGGTGGTAGTAAAGAGGGAAAAGTAGGTTATAATATCACCATGGTTATAGCATATATACGTGAGTTTTTTGTACCCCAAGGCATTCTTGGTGAGACACTTGAAACAGCAGTTCCTTGGTCTAAAGTGAATCAAGTAAAAGACGAAGCGAACAAGCTTCTTACAGAGTTACATAAGAAGTATAATTTACCAGGAAAACCATTTTTTTGTTCAAGAATATCAAAAATATATCATACTGGGATTTGCATGTATAACACGATGGGTATCAATGTCAGAGGAATTAAAAATCCTGAAAAGGTTTTTAGCGATATTGAACATAAAATTAGAGAATGTTTTATTAAAAATGGTGGCTCGATTTCTCATCACCATGGAGTAGGAAAATTGAGAAAGGATTTTATGTCTGAAACAATTTCACGAGGGAGTATGGATTTAATACAAAATATAAAGAGATCTGAAGACCCAAATAATATTTTTGGTATCAATAATAATATCGTTAATAAAAGATAAGGCCTACCTTTTTGAATCTCGCGGGAAAAGTATGTGTAATTACTGGTGCCTCTTCTGGTATAGGAAAATCATTAGCGACTAAACTATCATTAAAAGGTGCAATAGTCGTTTTGGCTGCTAGAAGAAATTCTAAACTAATTCAAATCAAAGAAGAGATTGAAAATAACGGAGGAACATGCACTGGAATTAAAACAGATATTTCAAAAACACTTGAATGCAAAAATCTTATTAACGAAACAATTAATATATATGGAAAAATCGATCTTCTAATATTAGCTGCAGGTGTTAGTATGTGGTCTCCATTTGAAAAAATTACAGACATCTCTTTTTTTGATGATCTCATGGCAACAAATTATTCTGGGGCAGTGCATTGTATCCATGCAGCTCTACCTAATTTAATATCATCCAAAGGAATGGTTGTGTCTTGCTCTACCGCACAAGCATTAGTGGGTTTTACCAATCACTCTGGCTACGCAGCATCAAAACACGCTTTGCATGGGTTTCTAGATACATTAGAAATGGAACTTAATGGTAAAGTAAAATTCTTAGAAACTTGTCTTGGCTGGATTCGAGGTACTAATATGAGGTCTAATGCTTTTGGACCAAACGGGACAAAAATGGGTGATTCAAAAAGAAAGCACAGTAGTAATTCTGTAGATCTAGAAGATTGTACTGATAAAATCATTTCTGCAATTATAGATGAAAGAAAAACAATTTACATTCCTTGGAAACTAAAATTGATACCATTCCTTGACCTGTTTCTTGGAAAGTTTTTAAGAAGATATATAACGAAAGCAGTCAACTCAGAGTAATTTCAGCTAATGAGACAAACTATTTTACTATTTTTAAATATTTAGATATAATTCTAAGCATAATCTCATCTGTCCCCCCTCCAATCGAATGAAGTCTACCATCCCTGTATAATTTAGCTGCTTGATTTTCCCAAGTAAAACCCATCCCACCATAATATTGAACGCAGGTATCTGCAACTTCCCTTATCAACCTTCCACTTTTAAGTTTTGCCATAGATGCAAGTAGCGTTACATCCTCGCCTTTAATAAAATTATCACAAGCTCTATAGACTAAAGACCTTAACGCCTCTAGCTCAGTCTTCAATTCTGAAAGTCTAAATTGAATAACCTGATTATCAATTATTTTCTGCCCAAATGCTTTTCTTTCATTACAATAATCAATAGTATAGTCAATACAATTATCCATAGAAACTAATATACTAGCAGCAAGGAAGAGTCTTTCCTCTTGAAACTGCTCCATTTGCATTTTAAAACCTTCACCTTCATTTCCAATTCTAAATCGTTGTGGAATGCAAACATTATCAAAATACACAGGTGCAGTATCAGAAGTCCTTAAACCCAATTTATCTATTTTCGGTCCTATAGTAACACCTTTTGTATTTGATGGAACTATAATTAAAGATTTGTTTTTATGAGGATTTCCATCACTAGTATTTACCAATGTACAGAAATAGTCTGCTTGTGTGGCATTTGTAATCCACATTTTTTGGCCATTAATAATATAATCACCATCTTTTTTTATTGCATGAGTTTTAAGAGCTGAAACATCCGACCCTCCTCCATGCTCGCTTATAGCTACAGATGTGACCATATCACCTTTTATCGCCGGTACTAAAAATTCTTGTTTTAACTCATTTGAACCATATCTCTCTAAAGCAGGTGTTGCCATGTCAGTTTGGACACCTATGGCAGTAACTATACCACAATCATCAGCATGACCTAATGCTTCAGCAAAAACAATTCCATAACTATAATCTAATCCCATACCTCCATAATCTTCATCTTTTGTTATTCCGAGCAGATCAAGTTCAGCCATTTTTTTAAAAAGATCATGAGCTGGAAAGAATCCATTATTTTCCCATTCTTCAGCAAAAGGTCTTATCTCATTTCTTGCAAACTCTTTAACAGTTTCATAAAGAGCTTTTTTTTCCTCGTTTAGATACATATGGTATTCCTTTTTTTATGCATGATTATCAATCATTTCTCCAATTAGGTGATCTCTTTTCAAAAAAAGATTCAAATCCTTCTTTACCATCATCACTAATAATAGTATTAGAAAATAAATCAGCTGCTTTTTCTAGATCTAACTCATCATCTAATGATAACACCTTTTTTGTAATTGCTAATGCATTAGGAGAACACTCTAGAACTTTAGATTTAACGATATTAATAACTTCTTCTAATTCATCTTTATTTAAAGCGAGATAATCAACTAAACCAATATCAAATCCACCTGAGCCATCAACCACTGTACCCAGAAACATCATTTTTTTTGCACATGAATAACCCAATTTCCTGACTACATACTTAGCAATTTGCGAGGGTGTTAGACCAATTTTTGTTTCAGTTAATGCAAACTTAGTATCAGGTAGAGATATTACAAAATCAGAAGCGCACGCAATTCCAAATCCACCAGCAAAAGCATAACCCTCCGTCACGGATATAACAACCTGCGGAGCCTTATTAATTGTACTAAGCAAATTTCCAATAGTCATACTCAAATCAAATGCCTTTTGTTTTGCACTCTCACCTGCACTGGTTATCTCTTTCATTTCTTTTAAATCAGCTCCTGCACAAAAAACACCACCATTTCCTCTCAATAGAACGCCTCTAACGGCTTTATCATTTCTAATTAAATCAAAAACGATAAATAGTTCTTCAATTAAATTATCCTTTAATGCATTTCTATTTTTAACATTATCGAAGAGGATGTCTAACCATCCATTTTTAAAATTCAAAATTAAATCTTTTGTTTTTGGGAGATCTTTCATATTTATTCTTCTATAATTACAAGCTTATAATTTTACATTCTGGCTATTCCGAAACTATTTGGTTTTGTTGCACGATGCTTACTTTCCCAAAAGGTTTCTAATAAAAATCCTATAATTTTTCTAGTATCTGAAGGATTAATCAATCCATAGTCTAGACCTCTTCCAGATGTAACAAACGCATCTGATTGAGAGTTATATTTTTCAGTTATTTCAGTTAATTGACTTTTTAATTTTGTTTCATCTATGTTTGTTCCTTTTCTCTCTGCTGAAGATATCATAACCTGTTCCATAGTCTTGGCTGCCTGCTCTCCTCCCATTACTCCAATTTTTGCATTAGGCCATGAGAATATGAAATCAGGTTCATATGCTTTACCACACATAGCATAATTCCCAGCACCAAAACTTGCACCTACATTTAAAGTAATTTTAGGCACTTTAGCATTAGAAACAGCTTGTATTAATTTTGAACCATGTTTTATCATTCCTAATTGTTCAGTTTGTTTCCCCACCATAAAACCAGTGGTATTGCTTAAAAAGATTAAAGGGATATCTGATTGATCACATAATTGAATGAATTGAGCAGATTTTGTTGCTCCATTAGGATCAATAGGACCATTATTTCCAATTATACCACAAGAGTAACCATTAATTTTTGTTTGAACGCAGACTGTGGACACACCATATTCTGCTTTAAAATCTATAAAATCAGAGCCATCCACAATTCTTGCAATTAGCTCTCGAACATCATAGGGGACCTTATAATCAACTGACACAATACCAATTAGTTCCTTGGTATCATAAATTGGCTCTTCATATAAAATAGGTTGACGTTTTAAAATTTTTGTATTCCAATCAATTTTATCTATTAAATCTCTAACGATTCTTAAAGCATGTTCATCATCATCTGCTAAATATTCAACTAACCCTGTAACTCTTGCATGCATTTCACTTCCACCTAGTTCTTCATTCAGTGCAATCTCACCTGTAGCTGCTTTTAACAAAGCAGGGCCAGCTAATGCTGCCATTCCATTTTTCTTTACACCAATTACATAATCACTCATACCTGGTTGATATGCACCTCCAGCTGTTGATAAACCATGTAAGACAGCGATAGTAGGTATACCGGCTGCACTTAACTTTGCTAGTCCGTAGAACATCCCACCAGTATTTGACCAGAATTCTACGGTGTAATTCATTAGATTGATTCCAGAACTTTCGACAAGATGAATGAACGGTAATTTTTGTCTTAAAGATATATTAAGACATCCAAGTGCTTTATCAATCGATTTTGCAGTTAAAGCTCCAGCATTAATACCACTATCATCAACAAACACTAGACACCTCACTCCAGATATAAATCCGATTCCAGCGATTATACTCCCACCAGATATACTAGTGTCATAATTATCATCATCTACTAAATAACTTATCATATTAAAAAGCTCAATAAATGCGGTGTCTTGATCTAGAATCTTTGATAATCTTTCTCGCGGAGTAAGTTGCCCTCTTTCAATAAACTTTTGTCTTCTACGTTCTGAGACTTTTTCAGCTCGACCATAAATGTCTTCCATTTTTTTAATTAATTCAGAAAACTCACTTTTATTTTTGCTAAAAGCATCTGATTTGTTATCTATTTTTGATTTAAAAACTGCCATTACGTTTACCTATTTACAATTAAACTATTCAAATTACTTCATTATAAATTGAATCGGGTACTGATATTTTAATATCTAATAAATTCTGAGCATATGCTTTACCCTGAGGATCAAGAAGTAAGCTAGACATCCCACCGCCATCTAAACAATTTTTTAATAAAAAATTTAATCCATTTATCTTTGGTAATTCCCAGCATGAGATAGATTCTTTAGAAATATTTTTTAAATGGGAAACAATTCTATTGATGCTCAAAGAGTCTTTAATAAATGGTAAATAGCTAGACTTCCTTGCTATTACACCAATATTTACATGGTTACCTTTGTCACCACTCCTAGCATATGCAAGTTTTATCAATGGTAACTCACAATTAAAACTAGATGAGCCTAAGCCTAAAGTAGCAGACTTAGATATTGGATAATTATCATTCTGCCCAGTACTATGAATTAGAATCTCTTCCTTATTTTGACCTAGATTAATTACGCATCTAATATGTTTTTTATCAATCAAAAAAGAGTATAATTTTATTAAAGGTGCAATCGAAGGCCTTCCACCTAAATAATTAATCACTCCGGGTGCCATTCCTGTAGCAGCTTGCGCAATTTCTCTAGAAAAAATATTTAAAGCTTCCTTTTTTTTCATGAGCTACAGCTAATCTCATAACAACTTCGTTACTACCATTTGTATTTTTCACATCCTCTATATCATCAGATCCAATAACAGAAAGATTTACTTTTTTATAATCTGTAATATTGTTTTTTTTGAAAATTATATCAGTTCTTTTTAAAATTGAATTACCAATTGAATATGCTTTTTTTACAGCTTTTTGGCCTCCGACTACCAAAGTAGCTATTGATTTAAAACCATCATGGTAAGTGGCAGATACTTTATAAGACGTTGTAGCAGGATAACCTTTCGCGCCGGAAACGTGGACCACATCGTTACCTAAGTTATTAATATTTACATTTGTAAAATCACAAATTACATCAGGCAAGATATATGCTCCAGGGTCACCAATTTCATATAAGAGTTGTTCAGCTATAGTTCCAAAGTTGACAATCCCGCCAGTACCTTCAGGCTTTGTAACAATGAATTCACCATTTTCCTCAATTTCAACTATTGGAAATCCAATATCCTCAAAATTATCTATTATTTCCCAGTCGGTAAAATTTCCGCCAGTACTCTGAGCTCCACATTCAATAATATGACCTGCTAAGCTACCGCTAGCTAAAAGATCATATTCATTTTCTTTCCAATTAAATTCATACATTAGAGGTCCCAAAGCTAGAGCACTATCAACGCATCTTCCTGTAATTACAATATCTGCTCCTTGATCAAGCGCTCTTTTTATACCAGGAGCACCCAAATAAGCATTAATACTTAATAAGTTTTCAGGCAATGATTTTTCAGAATCAATCTCTTTGATTGACATTTTCTGTAAATCTTTTTGAATACCAGAAAGGTCATCTCCCTCTACGGTAATAATTTTTAAATTTATATTTTCTTTTTTTGCTTTATTACTAAGTGCCTTTTTACAGGCATCTAGATTAACCCCACCAGCATTACTAATAACTTTTATTTTATTTTGTTTTATTGTTTTTAATAGTGGACCAACATGATTTATAAAATCTTTAGCATAACCATGTTCGCTACTTTTTAATTTTGCTCTAGAGAGGATTGACATTGTTACCTCTGATAAATAATCACAAACTAGGTAATCTACATTGCCTTTTTCTATAATTTGGGGAGCAGCGATGTCAGTGTCGCCCCAAAATCCTGAAGCACAACCTATTCTTATTTTTTTATTCAAGAAAATTCCTTTTTAAATAATTGTTCAATTTATTAACCACATCAATCAAAAAATTGATTTTAATTATGTGCTAAATATTGCTCTTCCTAATATTTTAACATCATTTGAAAGATTAAGAACTTTTAAGTTAAGAGATATGATTTTTTTTTCTTTATCTTTTTCAATTTTTATTACTTGACCGCTGCATATTAATTTTTCCCCTAAAGTCGTAATAGAAGAAAATTGAACACTAAAATGTTTTAAGTTAGGTATCGTCATTGAGTTAGCTATGCTTTTTCCTAAATGAGCCATGATTAACATCCCATGAACGATAACATTATCAAGACCTATATTATTTGCAAAATTTTTATCAAGGTGAATTGGATTATAATCTCCGGATGCTTTGGCATATTTAATTAAATCCTGTTGTTGTAATGGTTCAATGATTACCTCTGGAATTTCATCACCAACAATAATATTTGTTATATCAAACATATTTTAATTTTTTATCAGTAACGTGTTATTAATTAAACAAACTTCAACTCTATTTTGGTTAAAGTACTTGGATTCAAATACACAAAACTCAAGCTTACCTTCATTTTTTTTATATGTATTTTTTAATATTGTTTTCATAAAAATAGTATCTCCGGCAAAAACTAATTCTTTAAAATTAAACTCCTGCCCAGCATGAAGTATATTTTCGATTCCAACTCTCAAATCTTTTAGACATTCTGCTAGAATATTCTCTTTCATTCCAATAGATATCAAGAATGTTGGAGGACAGACTATTTGAGGAAAACCCTTTTTTAATGCGGCCTTTTTATTAAAAAAAATCTCATCTTCTTGCTTTGTTGTTTTTGAAAAAAAAACTACGTCTTCTTCATTTATTTCTTGAGAAACAGTTTTATATGATTTACCAATTAATTTTGATATGTCCACGAAAAAAAATGCCTTTTGTTAAATTTTATTTTTTATAAATAAATCTTCAATATTGCCATAGTCGCTATATGAAGATGGAAGATTAAAATGATTTCCATACATTCTACAAAGATATGAAGACCTTTTAATGAAATTTTTGATTCCAAAACTATTAATAAATTCTAAAATCCCAGGATAAGGAAAACCCCAACCATATATGCTCCCGACATTAGCCTCTATAATTGTATTTAACACGCCCTCTTCGTAACAGTATAATGATTCTATTACTTGAGAAAATAATAATCTATCAATCATTTCTTGTTGAGGTATATTATTTTGTTTTAAACTGAGAATTTTCCCTAATTCAGCCCAAAGATATTTTTTTGAATTTTTTGGATACTCATAAAATCCTTTTCTATTTTCTCTACCAAAACGCCCAAATTCATTAACCATAATATCAAGTATCGTGTCCCAATCCCCACCATTAGAATCTTTCATACGCTTGTTCAATGTTTTTTTATTTTCAATTCTTATTTTATAAGCAACCTGTAAACCAATTTCATCTGAAACTGCCAATGGGCCTACAGGGAAACCTGCTTTCTTACCAGCTAATTCTACAGATTCGGCAGCACAGCCCTCAAAAAGTAAAGCCATGCCCTCCATAATATATCTCATAAATACTCTAGTAGTAAAAAATCCTGGGCCATCATTTACTACAATAGGTAACTTTTTGATAAGTTTAATAAAATCAAATGCCTTAGCTAAGGTTAGACTACTAGTTTCTTTAGAATTAATAATTTCAACGAGTTTCATTTTATGGACTGGTGAAAAGAAATGTATACCAATAAAATTAGCCGGGTGGGATGAGTAATTAGCTAATTGAGAGATTGGAATACTTGATGTATTTGACGAAAAAACTACTTCACTATTAATAATTTTTGTAAAATTTCTTATTATATCAGATTTTAATTTTTCATTTTCATAAACTGCTTCAATAATTAAATCGCAACCTACAAATAAAGAGGCATCATCTGTAATTTCTATTAAATCAAGAATGTATTCTCTTTTTTTTGTAGAAATTTTACCGGAGCTAACATCAACATCTAAAATTTTTTTGATGTTTAATAATCCTCTATTTACTAACTCTTTTGATTGATCTAATAAAACAACTTCCAATCCATTGTAAGCTGAAACATATGCAATTCCATGGCCCATTAGCCCTGCTCCAATTACACCAACTTTTTTAATTTTTGAAAACGGATAATTTTTTGGTCTTGCAAAACCTGAATTTATTTTGTCTAATTGAGACAATAATACGCTATCAACCATGTAAAAAAATAATTTTTATTTCTGTATTATTGTTTATGATTCAACACCACTCTTCCAATTTGATTTCCACTAAGAGTTTTATTTATTTCAGGCATAATTTCATTAATTGAAACGGATTTAAATAACTTTTGTAAATCATTCATCTTCCATTCTTTACCAAACAAGTTCCATATTTTTTTCTTTTTATCTATGGGGCTCTCTGCAGAATCAATTCCGATTAAACGATTTGCTCTCAAAATATATGGATATACACTAGCTTCAAAATTTGGTCCAGCAACATTACCACAACAAGCAATAGTTCCTCCGTATTTCATACTAGGTATTAAACCAGAGAGGATATCTCCACCAACTGCATCTATTGCAATTTCCCAGGTTCCTTTATTCATTGGCTTTCGAACAGAATTTAAAAAGTCATCCCTTAGAATAATTTTATCTGCCCCTAGCGATTTTAAAAAGCCTTTACAATCTTTTTTACTTGTGATTGCAGTAATTTTTGCTCCTAAAATACTTAATATTTTAATAGCGAAAGTGCCTACTCCTCCCGTAGCACCAGTAACAACTGCTTTTCTATCTTCAATACCATTGAGTTTTTCAAGTTCATACGCAGATAGGCCCGCGGTTAATCCTGCCGTACCTATAACCATTGAATCTAAGGCACTTAAACCATTTGGTAAGTGACAAGCCCATTTATTGGGGACTCTAATATATTGTCCAAAACCACCTGATGTGTTCATCCCCAAATCATATCCAGATACTATTACTTCATCTCCAATTTTGAATTTCTCAGTCTCTGAATGTTCAACAATACCGACTGCGTCAATACCAGGAGTATGAGGATACGATTTTGTGACACCTTTAACGCCTGATACGGAAAGGGCATCTTTATAATTCAATGAACTATATGATACTTTAATTAATAATTCACCAACTGGAAGATCTGAAATACTTTTCTTTTTAATCGATGATGAAAAAGAGCCATCTGGGTTTTCTTCAATGACTAGAGATTTAAATAAATTTTGCATTTTAATGTATCATATATTTTAAATACTTTATTAAAATAATCTTTTTATTGAGTTTTCTCTTCCTCTGATTTTTAATTTAATGAATTCATCACCGTAATCAGTATCTAATATTTCTGCCTGATTTTGAATTTCAGATAAGATTTTTCCCTGATCATAGGCGATATTTAAATCAAAAATATCAAAATCACTTTCTAATTTATCAATCAAGTGTTTTTTAATATTATCTAATTTTAAATGTTGTAAAGCAGAGATGAAGATAGCATTATTAAAACTAGATTTCAATTTTCGTAAATCTACATCTTTTTTAATTAGATCAATTTTATTAAAAATATAACTTTTTGGTATTTCCATGGCACCAAGCTCGTTTAATACCAAATTAATAGTTTCTAAGTGCTCTTCAATAATATTTGAGCTTGCATCTAATACAATAAGAATATGATCAGCCTCTAATAATTCTTTTAATGTACTCCTAAAAGAAGCTACAAGATTATGGGGGCAATTTTCTTATAAAACCGACTGTATCACTTAACAGCACTTGATGTTTCTTATTTAACTTTAACTTTCTAACGGTAGTATCTAAAGTTGCAAAAAGCTGATTCTCTACATATACCTTATTACCAGTAAGAGAATTAAATAATGTTGATTTACCTGCATTGGTGTACCCAACTAATGCCACTCTAAACTCTTTCCCTCGGTTTTGACTTTGAGTTTTTCTTTCCGATTCAATTTTTTTTAATTCTATTTTTAACTTTGATATTTTTTCTCTGACTAAACGTCTATCTATTTCAATCTGAGTTTCTCCCATTCCAGCTCGAGTTCCCACTCCACCCATTTGTCTTTCTAAATGAGTCCACTGTCTTGTAAGCCTTGGAAGAAGATATTGACATAATGCCAGCTCTACTTGTGTTTTAGCTTCTCTAGTTTTTGCACGTTTTTTAAAAATATCTAAAATCAATGCGCTCCTATCAATTACCTTTATTTTTTTTGCAAGTTTATGATAGTTTTTAATTTGTGCAGGACTTAATTCGTCATCAAATATTACTACATTAGCATTTAGCAATTTTGCTTGATTAATAACTTGTTGAGCTTTGCCCTTACCAATGTAAAATGCAGGATTAATGCTATGTAGTTTTTGAGTAATTACACCTAAAGTTTCAACATTAGCTGTTTTAGCTAACATCTCGAGCTCATCTAAATGATTATTCACATCTACCTCATCAATGCTTGGTAGAATAATTCCGACTAAAAGAGCTTTATCCAAATTGAAAAGTTATTTTCTCATGTTATTATTGGCCGGCCTTCCGATCCAGGTTTCTAATAAAAATAAAACTATTGCCAAGATTAAAAATAACTTCCATAATGCTTTACCATGTCTAATTTCATTAAAAACATTAATAAAATTATTACTCGATGCTATCCATTTATATTTTAATTCTTTAAATAAAATAGCTACTTCATTTTCAGTAATTTTTTTTGAAACAATCTCACTCTGATGAAGCATTGTTGAAAAAGAAGTATATAATTTTTTATTTTTGAATACGCTATAAGTACCGTGTTCATTTGTATCAGTAATCTTCAAACTTTCTTTACTGAAATCTGGAACAATTAAATTTTTAATTCCTGAAGGCGATTGAACTTCCCATTCGTTTCTAACTTCATTTCCTTTCAGATTGATCCATTTAATATCTCCTACCACTACTGGTAATGAATTGACTTCATCCGTACCGCCAAGTATCAATAATCTATACATCAATGGTATTAGTAAACCTCTTAGAGTTAAGTCATTCCAATTTAAATTTAATAATGAAGTAAAATAAAAAACCTTACCATTGCCACGATTAAAATCAATCAAAAACGGATCACCATTATTTAGCTCAAGATGAATTTTTTGTTTCACATTTGGATTATGTTTTACATAGCTATAAACACTGGGCAATTCATCTTCTAATTTTCTTACATTTAGATCGTATAAAACATGAGAGTCTAATACTGGCGGCATTACATTATAAATACCATTATCAGCAGTAACTGTTCGTATGGCATTTGGAAATCTTAGATTGGAAAAATATTTTTTATAAGAAGGGTCAGACTCCATACCACCAGAAAACCAAATTAAACCTCCACCTTCTTTTAAAAATACATCTAACTCGTTAAAGGCAGCTTCAGTAAAGGCGTTAGGGTTATGAATAATTAAGATATCTATATCATCAACAAATAATCTGTTAACTACAGGTTGTTTTCTTAGCTCGACATTAATCAATTGATTACCTGGATCTATAGCATCAATAATCAAATCAAAAATTTCATAATCTTGCTCAGAGCTAGAAATTATTAAACAATTAATTTTATTTAATATTGGAGTACTAAAATACCAAATATTATCATTTAAATAATCATCTTTTGGCAATTGGACACTTCCAGTTAGTATACCTTTTTTATTGGGGTAAGCTTGAAAAATAAAATCCTTATTTGAATTTTGCTCAAAATCAGAGATTACTTGACCAACTCTATTTTTTTTAAATAATAAATTTATAGGAATATTTTTATTTATTTTTGAACTAGAATTATTTATTGTGGTTTTAATTTTTATGAGTTGGTCTGGTACCTTTATTCTACTAACTATATTTAAGCTGTTGATTGAAATATTATTACTTACAGGTCCAGCATCAATAAAATAATATTTCCACTCTTTGGGTAAAAAATCTATAACATTTTCTCTAGTTTGGAAATCACTGATTATAATACATTCTTTTAAAGGTTCAGGGATATCCATTGTAGTTGTAAAAGAGTCTACCAAAAACCATAAATCATCAAAATCTTTAGTTTGTTTTATTTGATTAATTACACTCTTATTATTTTCATCCTTAGCTTTACCATTGAAAAGCATCTTTGGAGGACAAGTTTGAAATATATTAACAGTGGTATTTTCACCATAAACATCCAGCAATTCATTGGCATTTTGCTTTGCAATATCTAGTAATGACTGCATACCACTTTGAGCGCTCATGCTAGATGAATTATCTATTACTAATAAAAGTCTAGAATCCATTTCAGCTGATAACCACCCAGGCATAAACCCTTTAGTTACAGGCCTAGATAACATTAAAACTAAAGCAGAAATAATACCGATACGAAGAAGGAGTAATATTATTTTTTTAAGTTTAACACTCCTAATTGTACTGTTTTTCATACTTTTTAAAAATCGAATAGAACTATAATTAACTTTTTTTACATTAAATCTATTTAAGAAATGAATTAAAATAGGTATAGTGATACCTGCTAAGAGAATCATGGCTGTGGGAGCAAGGAAAGTCATACTACAATACTTCCTAAGTACATTGCGCACCCGGATAACACTGGTATCGAAATATTATCATTTATTTTTATTGAAGTTAATTCTGCAATTGTTGCAGTAAATGCACCTATTAAAATTATCTCCGAACTTATTTCAAAATTAACAACAAGGCCTACAAAGAGACACATAATAAAGCATGCGAGAGAACCAGATAGGCTTTTACTCCCAATCTTTATAAAAGGAAATTTCATTCCAACTAAAGCAGCTAATGTATCTCCAAAAGCTAAAAAAAACAAAGCAAGTAAAGAAAATGGTTGAGGAACTAGAATAATAGTAATCAATGCTCCTACAAATACCCAAGTAGAGCCAGTAAGACTTCCTTGCTTTTCAAAACTTCTCATCATAAAAAATAAATATTTTTCAAAAAATTTTAAAATGAATGAATTCTGACTCCTAAATATTTCAATAAAAAAACAAAAAATCACCATCGCAGATAAGAAAATGATCATATCAATTTTGTTTTTAAAAATATAAATATGAAATAATGGTATTATAATATTGAAGATATGAATGGCTTTTCTAGATATCTCTCTGATTCCAATAT
>CACEHW010000023.1 GCA_902559415.1 uncultured Fidelibacterota bacterium | reverse complement strand
ACGAGACTCGGTCTGCAATAAAGTCACCAGATAGTTACAACTTCGGGTTAAGTAGGAACATGAACCTTGACTATAAAATTACAAATAATTTATCAACAAAATATGCATGGACAGGATCAAGTAAATTGAATGACTACAGAGGATATGCATGGGTTGCTTTAAAAAATCTTGACCCTGGTCTAGTGACAAATATTACAGAGACAATGAATACAACTTATAGTCCAAGGTATTTACAGTGGTTAAAACCAAATTTTAGTTATTCTGCTAGCTATCGTTGGACAGATGATCTATCAAGAGAAGGACAAAATATTAGTTCAAACCTTAGATTTAACTCTTCTTTTACAATAACGCCTGTCCAGATAATTGAGTTTTTTTATAAGCCACCTAGAAAAAATGCAAGAAAAAATGCTATGTCTGGTGGAAGCAGGTCAAGATCTCGATCTAGGACTACACAGAAAAAAAATACTTCTAAAACTAAGAAAGAAAGGAAAGAAATTAAATCTTTAACATATTTTCATAGCATTGTGGATAAAATTAATCCTATTTCTTTGAGTTATTCTGAAACGCTAAATAGATCATCAAATCAAGTTATTGGAAACGTGCCAGCTGGATATAAATTTGGATGGATGCCTGAACATGGATTGACTCAATCAGAAGAAGTAGGTTCAAACCTTGGTAGTTGGGACCATAAAAGAGACGGTTCAGTTCGCACTGGTCTAAAGCTTTCAAGATTAGTTACAGTTAATTTTAATTTTTCCCAAAATTTTTCCAGTGTTATTAGTGGAACGGGGATAGAGCAAAGAACTATGACTAGGGATTATATTGCAGTTGATGATTTATTTCAAAAAGGACTTCCTTTCCCTGGATGGAGTTTTAGGCTTGCAGGGGTAGAGAAATGGCCTATTATAAAGTGGGTTGCAAAGTCAGCGTCTATTGATCACAGCTATGCAGGTAAAGAATCACGCTCATGGCAGTTTGAGGACGTATCGCCGGTAGATATAGACTTTTTCAAACTCGCTAATTTTGTAGACGACTATAAAGATTACGAGAGGTCCTCGAGGATAAATATGAATTTTTCTCCTTTAATCGGATTTAATATGAGTTTAAAAAAGAATATTTCCCTAACGTTTAGACATAATAGAAATTTAGCATTAGATGAATTACCCACTGGATTGACAATAAGGAAAGACCATAGTTATACATCTACTGCATCTTATACCCATAGAGGTGGAATGACAATACCGATTCCTTATTACGGTAAAATCAAGTTAAATAATAATATAAGTTTCACATTAAATTTTGATATGAATGACAGTAAAGAGTTTAAATCAGGTGATAAAATTGATTTAGAAGAAGGAGCTTTTTCATCAAACTGGAAGGCTGGTTTAAGGATGTCATATCAGTTTTCAAATAAAATATCAGGTGGTTTGAGATATGAATATAGAGAAAGTGATAGCAGAACGATGGGTGAAAAAGTTGATCGAGATTTTGGTTTTGACATAAACATAGCAATAACTGGATGATTCGTAATATTATAATATCGTTTTTCATTTTTTTAACTTTTTTAAGTTGTGAAAAATCAGCACCTATCTTTGACAGTCAAAGAGCATTTTTAGATTTAGTAGCTCAGTGTGATTTTGGCCCCAGAAATCCAGGGTCTGAAGGTCATAGAAAGACCAAAAAGTATATTTTAGATTTAATGCAGAAAGAAGCAGATTCCGTAATAGTTCAAGACTTTTCATTTGAGAGTGCACTAGAGAAAAAAACCCATAAGGGGACAAACATAATTGCGAGATTTAACCCATCTAATGCAACTCAAGTTCTTATAGGAGCGCACTGGGATACTAGGCCTTTTGCTGACAGAGATGAAAATAGGGAAAATTTTAAAACGCCAATTTTAGGTGCAAATGATGGTGCCTCAGGAGTAGCCATTCTATTAGAATTAGCAAGGATTTTAAATCGTAATAAGTCATCTATAGGTATTAACCTTGTTTTTTTTGATGCTGAAGACAGTGGTATCTCAGAAGAAAATGAAAGTTATTGCAAAGGGTCAATATTTTTTTCCAAAAACCTTCCTATATCTAATATTAAAGAGGCAATCATTTTAGATATGGTTGGAGACAAGCAGTTGTCTCTTCCTATCGAGAGAAATTCTTTGAATTTCCATGGTGTGCTAGTCCGCCAGTTATGGGATAGAGCAAAAAAATTAAATCTCAAAGCATTTAAAGGAGTTGTCGGGCCTTCAATTTATGATGATCATGTGCCATTATATCAGTATGCTGGGATTCCCTCTATTGATATTATAGATTTTAGATATCCAAATTCGTTTGAGAACTATTGGCATACCGTTGATGATACTCCTAAAAACTGTAGTCCTGAAAGCTTAGGCCAGGTAGGTATGTTAATGATTGATTACATATTTAATCGTAAATTTTATGTCGTTCCATAGCCGTATAAAATATTATAATGAAATATAAATTTATATCAATCTTCTCTTTAGCTCTTTTTATAGCTGCATGCGGTGAAAGTACTCCAGATGATGAATCATCGGTTTATATATCAGATACTCAATTTAATTTTCATCAAAATACAAACCAGTTATATATTAGTACAAAAGTTCAACCAGATCTAAATGGCCAAACCTTAGATAAGGTCATAGTTGAATGGTACGGCACTAGTTTAGATAGCACACCAGATAGTCTAACATTAATCGATGATGGTACTAATGGTGATATTATCTCTTTTGATAATATTTACACATTGAAAGTCAATAATGATACGCTAAACATTCGTAATACATTAGGTGAAGATTCAGGAAGTGTATATCTGAATGTTTTAGCAATGTATATTGGTAAAACTGAGCAGCAAGCCTCCTCTTTTAGAATAGGGAATATTATTCCAAGAATAATGAGTATAAACGCTGATACTTTGATAGTTAGGCCTAGTGGAGCGACGCTTTCTTTACATTTAGTTAGTGCAACTGTTTTTGATGCAGATGGTTTAGATAATATTAAATGGGTTGGGTTTACATCCTATCACATTCAAGGTGATTCTATGATGAATAATGGTAATTATATATATTTATATGATGACGGCAGCAGTAATGTTATCTATCTCCCTGATATAACGAGTGGTGATCTTGTTAGTGGCGATGGAGCATTTAGTTTTAAAATACCTGTTTTCGGTAGTGGCAATACCGATCCTAGTTATCAAACTAAGCCTGGGACATTTCGATGGGATTTCATTGCCCAGGATAGAAATGATGAATATAGTTTAAGTGCATCTCATGAAGTTGTTATCCAATAAAATCCTTTTTTATATTTTGATTTCTGTCTTTGGCTTTAGTCAATATTCAAGCCCATACAGGTTTAGTTTAAAACCTATGAATGATGGAGAGATAACATATTTTGACGATGGTTTTAATAGTAATGTGGTAGCAGAAATAAAATTAATGAGTGATTCACTTACCTGGTTTGGTACTGGGAGAGGTCTTTCTTTGCATGATGGGGAAAATGCTTTTACCTATCAATCAACAACAGACTCTATTGTCGACATCTTTAGTAATCCAAGTTCTACAACTAAGGTATTACCAAATGGAGGCGTTTCAGCAATCGCTGCTTCTAACGATACGCTTTTAGTTGCGTTTGCCGGAGATGATAACGATACACCAATTGGTCTAGGACTTGCTTTTACATCTGAAGCTAGATCATGGTATGGAACTGAACCTACTGAAATTATGTCATTTAATTTTTCATGGGATAGCTCAGGAGCAGGCGTTCAAAATGGTATTTACTTTGGATTCGATAGTGAGTATGTACCTGGGATTGGATATTCAGGAAGTTTTTTAGTTATAAGTCCTCTTTCTAATCTAAATCAAACAATGATTTTAGATAGTGTTCAAACAAACACAGTTATAAAAATAACAAATGCTGATCTCTCAAAAACATTAAGCTTCACTGTAGAGTCAGTAACAGATTTTGGTGAAGGTCGAGTGCAGTTAATGATAGCTTCTGGATCAATTAATTATTCATCTGTTGCTGATAAAGGATTTTTAAATGAGGAGTCTATAAAATTCAGTATAACTAAGGCTACAAAAGCAATTCAATGGAAATATCTGCCACAACCAGTTGATAATGAGCTTGACATAGAAGTTCCATTTGGTGAAGGTTATTTTTGGCAATTACCTGTTACTGTTCCTCAGGCTAATGTAACATATGATGCTTCAATATCAGGCAAATATTTATATGTGGCAAGTTGGGCAGGGGGGTTGCGAAGATATGACCTTTCAGTTAGTCTAAGAAAACCTCAGAATATGCCTATGCCAATGGATTGGCAATCTCAACTATCCACATGTCAAGATAGTGCATACATTGATACCGTTTCCAAGATTACAGGTGATCCGATTCCTGTATTAAAGGATTATTATCTAAACCCCCGAGACCCAGCAGATGGTGGAAACCATAATCATAAGGCTTTTTCAGTACTGGCATATGATGATAAGATTTGGGTAGGAACTGCAAATGGCCTAAATAAAGGAAGAATTGTTGAAGAGATAATTCAATTATCTGAGACGGAATTTGAGATTCTTAGTTGTGTTGAATGGGACCACTATAAATACCCATCGAGTGGAATATCTGGAAACTTTGTTGTTGCATTGGGCAAGCAAAATTGGAATAATCAAATTACAATATGGGCAGCCACTGTAAGTACAGGTGAAGCAGGAGAAGCGCAAGGTTTGAGCTACTCAAGGGATGATGGAAATTCTTGGAAAACTGCTTTAATTGGAGAGCGAGTTTATAATATTGAAGCAAAAGATTCATTAGTGTTCGTTTCTACTGCCACAGGATTATGGAAGAGTTTAGATGGTGAAAATTGGGCGAAGCTTGATCCTGCAATCGAGAAAAGCCTGTTAAACCAAAGACAAATTCTTACAAATATTGTTTATGCTGCTAAGATTGATGATAGAGATTCAATCCCCAAACTTTGGATCGGGACGCCTGATGGAGTAGGCTTAGCTCAAAATACTCAAGGTGAAAATTGGCAGATTTATCAATCAAACCATGATCCACTAGAAGTGTATGCATATCCCAATCCTTTTTCACCCTTGACCCATAATGCATTGGATAATGACGGGTATGTTCGTTTTCATGTTGGTAATATTGTTAATAAACAGGTTAAAATAGATATTTTTAATTTTGCAATGGAAAAAGTCCATTCAAAAGTTTACAATCTTAATACATATTATGGAGCTCTTAAATGGGATGGGCGTGACATGTTAGGAAATCACGTAGCAAATGGTGTTTATTTTATCAGAATAAATTATGCTAACTCTAGTAATCAATCTCCAGGCGATAATTGGACAAAGTTAATTGTTGTAAAATGAAAAAATTAATATTTATATCTTCTTTACTTTTTTCTGGTATTCTCGCTGAAGATTATGGTGGTTTATCGGGCAGTTTTTTAAGGCTTGGTGTTACAGCTAGGTCCATTGCTATGGGTGGTGCATTTACAGCTGAAAAGGATCACGGATTTGCTACATTTTATAATCCAGCATGGGCATCATTTTTAGTAGATAGGCAGGTTGGGTTATCCTATTCGAGTATGTCTTTAGATAGAAGGCTATCTGGTCTAAGCTTTGCAACTCCTTTGCCTCCTACGGCTGGTTTAGGAATTGCATGGGTCAGTGCTGGTGTAACCGATATCCAAGGAAGAAATAGTGCGGGTGAAAAAACTACAAAGATGCAGACCAGTGAGGATGCTTTAATGATCTCATTCGCTCAAAGAATTTTACCGTGGTTTTCATTTGGTGTAAATATCAAGATACTTCAAAATCAGCTTCCAGTAAATGAATCATATAAAGGTAGTGGGATAGGGTTCGATATTGGATTACTTTTTAAATCAGGGAAATCAACAACCTTTGGATTAATGATTCAAGATATTAATTCAATGTATAACTGGGATTCAGGAGACCTATATGCTCAGGGGAGAATTTATAGTGAGTATTTTCCTACTATATATAGATTTGGAACAAAAATTGATTTTAAAAGCTTGCGAGTGGTTGCAGATGGAGGATTCATTACGAATTATAGAATTGGTAAAAAAACAGATGGTGATGTTTTTGTAAATATATTACCAAGAATAGGGGTTGAGTATACCTACCTTGATTTATATTATTTTAGGGGCGGTCTTGGAAATGGAAGAATTGCATTTGGTTGGGGCTTAGAATACGATTTAATAAAAAATCATGATTCTCGTATTGATTATACGTTCTCAATGGACTGGGCTTCTCAATTGGCACATACTTTTTCTTATGCATTTAATTTTTAAAAAATCTTTTGTTTTATTTTGGTTGTTTCAATCAGTATCGTTGGCTTTAGGTACAAATTTTTTAATTTTTCCGGAAAATGCTGTTGATTTAGCTCTTGGTCAACATCCTTCGTGGAATGGTTCTGAGAGTGTAAACCCATCTCTTATTAAGCAAAAAAGTTCAACCCCAATGTTTTATATAAACTCAGGTAATTGGTTTGGGGATATCAGTATCTCAGGTCTTAATTACGTTCAAAAAATTGGAAATTATAATAACAGATTATTTTTAAAACAGGGTGAGGTTAATGATTTAGAATTTAGATTTGACAAGCCTTCTGATGAACCTGTCTCACAATTTTCAGCGTATGCGTTTCAATTGGGGTCTGGCGTAGCAAGGAAAAGTGCATTTGGGGATATAGGCATAAAAGTAAGTTATTTATCCTTTGGTATATATGATCAGGTTGCAAGTGGGCTGACTTTTGATGTTGGTTTTTCAAAATTATTAAAGAATGGAATTGGGATAGGGGTTTCTATTTTGAATCTTGGTTATATGTCTAAATTATATGAAGAAAAACCTAAACTCCCCGCTATGGTATTAGCAGGAGTTTCTAAAGAATTATCATTTTTAAGTGCAAAAAGTAGAGTTTTTTCCACAATCAAATATTCAGCATTAAACTCCACATACAAGATCAAAACTGGTGCAGATTTTATGTTGGGGCCGCTAAGGATGTTGGGTGGATATTTTATTACAAAACATACATCGGAATTTTCACTTGGGAGCGGATTTAATTATGGTCGTTTTGGTTTTATTTATGCCATGAAATTTGGTTCTCAAAATATTGGTGAACCAAATATTATTAGTATTAGTTACAGGATGCCTTAATGCAGCAAGATTATAAAACATTAATTATCTATGTTTTAACACTCTTTGTTGTTGTACTTCTTATTGTACTAAAAAAACAACAAGACCACCTAAGTGAACTTGAGAATGAAGTTATTTCAGATGAAGAGGTCGAACTAGTTTTAGACTCTCTTGATAAAGAGCCAATGAAAGAGGATGTACCTAAAGAGACTGTTATTCCAATGCGTGGAGTAATTGCGCTTATAATTGACGATTTTGGTTATAGGAATGATCATATTTCAAATGGATTTCTCGAGCTGCCAGCAAAATTAACTTATGCTATCATACCTGGGCATGATCATAGTCAGAATTTTTCAAAAAAAGCATATGATGCTGGGTACGAGATTATTGTTCATCTTCCAATGGAGAATATTGGAAAGACATATGGTGAGGAAGAATATGTTCTAATGTCGTACTTTCAAGAAGATGAGATAAAACAGCGAATTAATAAGTCTTTCGCTAATTTGCCTGAAGCAGTTGGTTTAAATAATCACCAAGGGTCAAGAGGAACAGCAGATGCTAGGGTTATGACCTTGCTGGCTAAAGAAATAAAAGCAAATAAAAAATTCTTTATCGATAGTAGAACTACAAGAAATTCTTTAGCTGAGTCAACTATGAGAAAATATGGAGTGCCTACAAATAAGAGAGACATTTTTTTGGATAATGATTTAGATGAAGAAAAAATAACAGCCCAGCTTTTAAAATTAGCTGATGTAGCTGAACGGAAAGGCATTGCTATTGGCATAGGGCATGTAAAGCCACAAACGCTAAGTGTGCTTCAAAGAGAAATACCAGACTTAAAGAAAAAAGGTTTTCGATTTGAGTTTGCTTCTAAATTGGTTTATTAGTTTCAATGTCCATCTTATGTAGAGTAACCAGGGGAGATTTAACAGAAAGCATTCATGTAATTTTTGCTACAGTAGTTGATGATTCAGGTAATATTGTTTTCTCTACAGGTGATCCAAATTATGTTACTTGCATAAGGTCATCATTAAAACCGTTTCAAGCAGCTGCTGCAATAAGGTGTGGGGCTGTTGATGCAGCTCGATTTGATGAAGGTGAAATTGCGTTGATGTGCGCATCGCACCTTGGTGAAGATGTACATGTAAAAACTGCTCAAAAAATGTTGAGTAAAATTGGATATACTTTAAATGACTATGAATGTGGTATCCATCCTCCAGCAGATATGTTATCCAGGCATGAATTAATTCGATCTGGAGCACAACCTAATCCTCTACACAATAATTGTAGCGGGAAACATGCTGGTATGCTTGCAATAGCTAAGCACTTAGTAAATAATCCAAAAAATTATATTAAGCCAGACAATATTGTTCAAAAGACAATTTATGAAGCTTTACAAGATTATTCGGAGGTTCGAGACATTCCAATGGAGACAGATGGTTGCTCTGTTCCAACTGCATTTTTTACGTTAGAGACCATTGCTAAGCTTTACCAAAAATTATCTACAGAAGATCACCCTGAATTAGTTCGAGTTTTTAATGCGATGAGCTCCTACCCATATAATGTAGCAGGTAAAGGGCATTTTGATACTAAATTCATTACTGCCTTAGATGGCAATGCTATTACAAAGGGTGGAGGAGAATCAGTTAGAGGCATAGCAATGAAAAATAGGGATGGAAAAAATTTAGGAATATCCCTTAAAGTTCTTGATGGTAGCCCGAGGGCAATGCCAATTGGGACTGTTACTCTTCTTGAGCATCTAGATCTCCTCACAAAAGAAGAATTATCTAAACTAAAGGAATTTAGAAAAAGAGAAAGAAAAAACTGCCGAGACAAAAATATTGGTCAGGTAGAAGTGTACATAGAATCTTAATTCAACATAAACGGAGTAATTATGTCAATTTTTAAAACTTATATAAATGTAACCCTAGTTAATATATTTTTGATATCTATTTCGCTATCAAACTCTGGAGGTCCATCAGCTAACGTTGCAAACAATGCTCCTAGTTATAATAATTGTACTCAATGTCATTATGCATCGGTCAATTCTACAGGTGGTAGTGTATCTATAGATGGTCTGCCTAGTTCTGGTTATATACCAGGTGAATCTTACTCTTTAACTGTCAAAGTAATTGGGACTGAAGCTCATGAGCGTGGCTATGGATACCAAATGGCATCTCAAGTAGGCAATGATAATAGTGGGACTTTTTCTTTGGGTTCATCATCTCAAAATTCAGAGCTAAATGGTAATCGCGTTCAACATAGTACAAGGACAGTCTCTGGGGAATGGATTGTCGAGTGGCTAGCTCCATCTTCAGATGTTGGTGATATTACATTCTCAGTATCTGGTGTTGCTACTGGAGGGACATCTGGTAATGGTGGTGATCAAGTATACACGGCTGCTTTAGTCGTTCCAGTGTCAACTCCCCAAGAAGCAGATTTATTTATAAGTGAATACATTGAAGGTTCTAGCAATAATAAAGGGATAGAAATATATAACCCGACTGGAGCAGATGTTGATTTAAGTAATTATTCTGTAAAAATGTCGCGGAATGGTGCTGGCTGGGGTATGTACGATGCTGATACTGAAGAAGCGGGATTTGTGTATCAGCTACAAGGAACATTAGCTGATGGTGATGTATTAGTAATAGCAACTGATCAAGCAACATTTCAATCTGATATTCAATTATCGTATCCTAGCGTATGCCATTATAATGGTGATGATGCGGTAGGATTATTCAATGGCAGTAACTTGATTGATGCTGTTGGAAATCCTTCAGAAGATCCTGGATCAGGCTGGGCGGTTGCTGGCGTTGCTAATGGAACTGGTGAGCATACATTAATTAGAAAGTCTTCAATTACTGAAGGGAATACTGACTGGGCATCCTCAGCAGGTTCAAGTTCCAACGATTCTGAGTGGATTGTTGAAGAACAGAACTATTTTTTAAACATTGGTGTCCATGTTTACGGTGATACAGGAGAAAATCTTGAACCCGTGGCAAATGCAGGACAAGGTCAAAGTGTGATCTTTGGTAGTGTAGTCACCTTAAACGGATCTGCTAGTGCAGATCCTGATGGTACAATTGAGTCTTATCAATGGTCTCAAACAGCAGGCGCTAGCGTTGAATTAAGCTCAGTAACTGAGCCTGTGGTAACCTTTACCGCACCATCATCTTCAGATAGCTTATCGTTTACATTGACTGTTACTGATAATGAAGGTGCTACAAGCTCAGCGACTGCTTATGTAAAAACTGTTCAAGGTGTTGCGAATACTGTTTTCTTTAGCGAATGGGCAGAAGGAACTTCGTATAATAAATACATAGAAATATACAATGGTACAGGAGAAGAAATAGATTTAAGCACTTATAAGATTTCTTCTTGCTCTAATGGTTGTAATACAGAAGGAGAATGGGACTATCCTGATCAGGTTATTTTTGATGCAGGAACCATGGTCGCAGCTGGAGACGTTTTTGTTCTTGCTCATCCTTCTGCAGACCAATCAATCCTTGATCAGGCAGATAATACCTCTTTCACATATATGAGTAATGGGAATGATGCTGTTGGCCTAGTGAGCACTGCAACTGGTTTTATCGTTGATCTTATTGGTGATATGAGCAATAGTCCGCCAGATGCATGGGATGTTGCAGGCACTCCAAGTGCGACTAATGAACAAACTATCGTAAGAAAACCTTCAGTGCTAAATGGTAATATAGACTGGGGTGCTTCTGCAGGTACAGATGCATCAAATTCTGAATGGCTCGTTTTTGACCAAAATGTTTGGGATAATTTGGGCTTTCATAATCAAGGCGTAGATGCACCTTCGGTAACAATAAGTTCAATATCGCCAGTGTTTTTGACAGATCAAACCGAGATAGAATTTAGTGCTGCAGTTACTGTTCCTACTGGGAGCGTATCTAGCGTGATTGTTAAATATGGTACTAATGATCAATTAGTTAATGAAGCTGAAATGTATCAGGATAATGGCGATATCTGGGCTGGAACTATCCCTGCTCAGCAAGGTAATATTGTTCTCCAGATGAGGGTTTTTGCTACAAGCATTGAAGGTGTTGAGGGGCAATCAGCAGTAGTAGAGAGAGTTATTGCCAGCTCATCACCGAGTCAAATTGCAGATCTATATGCTAGCCAAAGTAGTGATGAATTAGTTACTATTAGAGGCATCGTAACCATTGGAGGCTCAGGCCTTCTTTACCCGACCCAAACTAAAGCATACATACAAGATGCTTCTGGGCGTGGTCTTCAATTATTTGATTACAATCTTATGGATGGTCTTGATAGAGGTGATGAGGTAGAGGTTGTTGGTTACTCTGGTTACTATAACACAACCTACCAAATTAAAGACTTCGTATTTCGTGAATTATCTAGTGGGAATGATATTCCAGAACCCATATCGGTAAGCGCTGCGCAGGCAAATTCTTCAAATTATGAGGGAACTTTAATTGCTGTTACTGGAAACATTACAGAGGTAACCCCTATATCCACCACTGGAAATAATTACACCATTGATGATGTTACCACGGTAATGATTTGGAATTCTACTGGTATTGATGTCTCAAATTTAATTGTTGGTTTTAGGGGTGAGTTTGTTGGCGTTGGTAGTCAGTATAATGAGAGCTTCCAATTGCTTGTTGGTTATGATAGCGATATATCTACAGTCGTAGGTGTTGACCAAGATGACATTGTTTTAAATGAATTTAGTTTACTACCTGCATATCCAAATCCATTTAACCCTGTTACAAATATCTCTTTTGTAGTAGATAAATCCTCTGAGATTTCATTGAAGATCTTTGATGTGAATGGTAAATTAGTTCAAGTAGTCAACCCAAAAATGTATCAGTCAGGGGTTCATAATCTTCAGTGGAATGCGTCCAGCTTATCTTCAGGAATGTATTTTATTCATATGCTTAATGGTGCTGATAGACATACTCAAAAAGTGATGTTACTAAAATAAGATACTCAGTTTTAAAATAGATATGAAAAATATATACGTAGTTATAGTTTATACTTTAGCCTTTGTTTTTGGACAAGTAGATCACGTTATCTTTACTGAAGTTGTATTAACCCCCTCTGATGGTGAATATGTCAGGATTTCCAATCCTACTAGTTTAGCTGTCGACCTCTCTGACTATTATTTAACTGATGCTACGGATGCTTCTTCAAATAAATATTATTATAACCTTCCAACTGGAGAAAACTTCTGGAGTGGGTCCTCATCAGACTTCATTGGCAGATTTCCGTCTGGTTATACCCTTGAAGCTGGTGCGTCTATTAACGTTTCTTTAAGAAGTGATGATAAATATTTCAGTGCATATGGTCTATCTCCTGACCTTTCTTTAGATAGTGATTTCCTTGATGCAGTTGATGGTATTTCAACTAGGGGAAATTCTGGGGCCCAAAAATTAGCCAACACGAGTGAGTCCTTGATTCTCTTCTTTTGGGATGGTTCTTCTCCGATAGTTAAGGATGTAGAATATTTATTATGGGGTGATACTACAAACCAATCTGTTGCTATTGATAAATCCGCCATTGATGGTTATCAGCCAGATACTCCAGTATCAGAACAGTCATTTATCACTGCTCATGAAATAGATCAAAAATTAGTTCGTACAGAAACTTTAAGTGAGGGGTTGGAACTCCAAGAAGGCGGTAACGGAATAACTGGGCATAATGAAACTAGCGAGCCGTTTTCAGATACTTGGACGATAGCGAGTTTAACTTCATCGAAACCTGAGATTTCAAATCTAAGTATATCTCCTTCCAATCCATTTACTGATGACATATTAAAATTTGAAGTAGATGTGATCGACGATGATGGAATTTCATCTGTTATTTTGAGATATGAATTTCAACAGGAAATAACTTCTCTTTCTATGTCTTTAAGTGATAATTCATCTTCTTTATATACTGCTCAAGTTGACCCACTTGGGTCTACTGGATCACTTATTTATTCTGTTGTTGCGGAAGATATTAATGGGCTAAAGGATTCAACTAGCCGAATTGCGGTAGACATAAATGAGCCCATTGCGGAGCTAACGATCGCAAGCCTTTTAGATGACCTTGATTCTTATATCGGTCAAATTGTAGAGATTGATGGTGTTGTTACAATACCTGCGGGAAAATTAAGGACAAACTTCACTGAAGCCTTTCTACAAGATGAATCTGGGAAAGGGATTATATTGTATAACTCTCAACTGGATACTTCTTTTACTAGAGGTGACTCTGTTCTCGTAGTTGCCGAGGTTGATGATTTTGATGGTAAGCCAGAACTCATTTATTCAAGTATCACAGTCTTAAAAGAAAATGCTAGTATACCTGTTGAGGAGATTACGGTCAGTGAGTTTAATTCTTTAAAGTATAATTACACATTTGTAAAAATATGGGGAAAAGTTATTTCTCGTTCAGATCCATTTGGGACTAATACCGGTGCAAATATTAGCATCCAGGATGCTTCTGGAGAGGTAACAACAATGAGGATATGGAACTCGACTAATATTTTATTTAATACTAGTAATCAGTTAATTAACCTAGAGCTTGATTCACTACTTCAAGTTGGGCAGATTATTGAGGTCTCAGGAATTGGAGGGGAGTATAGCGGTGCAAGTCAGATTCAACCTGCGTATGCAACTGATATTATTGAAAAACTAGAAGGCCAGACTGGGAATTTTAGTGCCTCTCTTTCAGTCTCTCCTTATCCGTTTGTTCCTCAATTAGGTGAGGTGATTAAATATTCTTATAGTTTCCCATCAGACGCGAGAATAAAGCTAAGAGTTTTTGATATGGCTGGACGTTTAATTACAACGCTTTATGATGAATACAGGGGTATATCATTTTATAAAGAAGCAACCTGGAATGGCAGAGACTATTTAAACAGATTAGTGCCTAGTGGCACGTACATTATTCATTTAGATATAACAGATTCTATAACCGGGAAGAGTTATCAGAAAATTGCACCACTTGTAATAGCGGCTTATGAGAACTAGTATGAAGCAACATCTAATAAACGTATATATTCTTCTAATTTTTACTAGTGGTAGTATATTTTCTCAGGTTACTTCTGAGCAAATACACTATGGCGCGAGCTCTTTATCAATGGCTGCAAGTGATATTGCTATTCCAAAAACTTCATGGTCTGCTTTCGTAAATGCTGCTGGTATTGTAGATCAGCAAGGGGTAACATTTGTTGCAAGTTCGCAATCCCATTTTAGTCAAGATTTTTTAAGCCATTCTTTATTTGGAGTTCAATTTAAGAATTCTAAATATGGATCATTTGGAATCTCGTTTGAGAATTCTTCAGTTGATTACAGTGGTAATAATTTAGCAACGGAAACTGCTATTGGTGTCCATCAGGGGATATCACTAAGGTCAGATAGAAACAGTTCATTCTCATTTGGGTATGGATTAAAAAGTTATACTGTTGATTATGGTTCTTCGGCTGGCCCTTCAGGCGATGGTTCCGATGGAATTGAATTAGGATCATTGAATGCCTTTGGCTTAGATGTGAGTTTTCTTGGTTCATTAGGTAAGAGGATTAGAGTAGGGGCAAAGGCACTAAA
>CACEHW010000022.1 GCA_902559415.1 uncultured Fidelibacterota bacterium | reverse complement strand
CTGGAATGAATTACCGGTGAACATTGAACTAATTAATTTTTATAAAAATTTAATTGAATTAAGAAAACAATTCCCTTCTTTAAGCTCTATAAATACAGAAAATTTATTTTTTGATGTAATAGATGAAAGGGTAATAGGATATTTCCCTGATGAAGATTTAGCAGTTTTTTTTAATGGACACATTGACCAGAAAATTGAAGTAACACTTCCGCCTGGAAAATGGAAAATATTATTAGATGAGAATAATTTTAATCTGGATGGTTTTAAAACGGTAGATCGTAAAATATTATTGTCAAAATTATCAGGTGTTTTTCTTCAAAAATTAAAATAGAAAAAAAATAAACCTTATGAGCAGGTGTAAAAATTTTTATAAAATATTTTTAATATCTTTAACCTTCAGTTTTTTTTCATGTGCATATGAAAAAATTATTCAAATACATACTTTTCCAGAATTTCAAGTAAAAAAAGGCACTACTCGCAGTTTTGATCTTGGTAACTATTTCTCTTCAAGCGAAATTAAATTAAAATTTCGAAATAAGAGCATTCACAAACTAGAAGGAAATATTTTGACCATAGATGGTAGTGATGTTGAAAAAGATTTTGAATTAGTTAAGATATGGATTGGTGAATATAAAACTGATTTAGTTGTGCGTTATTTGCCTATGGTTAAACATAGGTTTATACTTGAGTCTTCAAGCTCTTCCTCTATTTTTATAATGGGTTCATTTAATGATTGGTCCAGGAGTTCATTAAAAATGATAGAGGTAAATAAAGGACGTTTTGAAAAAGAAATTCAATTAGAACCACAAAAATATGAATACAAATTCATTATTAATGGAGATGAGATATTAGATCC
Source organism: uncultured Fidelibacterota bacterium (assembly GCA_902559415.1). Lineage (GTDB taxonomy): Bacteria > Fidelibacterota > Marinisomatia > Marinisomatales > UBA1611 > TMED80. Next base: position 15,621 of record CACEHW010000022.1, on the reverse strand, counting down.
TTTGAATAAGAATGTAGTATCGAACAATATAGGTGGATATAATTCTTTAATCGATTTAAGTAATAAAGATGCTAAGTATTCATCCCAACTTCTCAAAAAGAAAAAAACTAAAGACTTTTTATTTTTTGAATATATAGAAAATAATAAAGTTGCTATCCCAAGTGGAATTATTGTTCTTTTTAATAATGTTCAGCAGCCTGATAGTCTGTTCAAAGTCTCAGACGAAAATGAACTTGTTGTAAATACATCTAATTTTACTAATGGTATTCTGAGAGTTTATGTTAAAGCTAGTGAAGGTAATTATACCCAGGAAAATAGAACAGTTATTACATCTGGCATGCCATTAAATACAGATCAAGATTCATGGCATTTTAAAATTATTTATAACGTGCTAGTAGATCGATTTTTTGATGGTAATAAGCAAAATAATAAAAAGATCTTGGACCCTAAGTTGCATAAATTAGCAAATTTTCATGGTGGTGATATTTTAGGAATTAATAAAAAACTAAATGAGGGATATTTTTCAGATTTAGGCGTTAATGCGATTTGGGTTTCACCAATTCAAACACAACCTGATTCAAGTTATGTAGAATATATAAAACCTAATCGCAGTTTTTCAGGATATCATGGTTATTGGCCTATAGAGCCAAGGAAGATTGATTCAAGATTTGGCACGGAAGAAGATTTTCTAAATATGGTAGAAATTGCTCATGAAAATGATATAAAAGTGCTTTTGGATTTTGTCTCAAATCATGTTCATCAAGATCACATCTATTTTGAGGAGAATGAAAAATGGTTTGGCGATTTTTTTTTAAAAGATGGTACGCCAAATATTAGGCTCTGGGATGGAAAAACAATGCTTACTACCTGGTTTGATGAATTTTTACCTTCATTTGATTTTCCAAATAATTTTGAAGCAATTAATCAAGTTACAGAGGATGCAATTTGGTGGATAACAAAATACAATATTGATGGTTTTAGGCAAGATGCAGTAAAACATGTTCCGCATTCTTTCTGGAGAAAACTAACAAAAGATATAATGCTTAAATTTCCTCATAAAGATTTTTATCAGATAGGTGAGACATTTGGCTCAGATGAGCTAATAGGATCTTATGTTAATCCATCAGAGCTTGATGCTCAGTTTAATTTCAGTATTTATTTTAATGTTCGATCGTTGTTTAGTTCCTCCAAAACTGATTTTCAAGGAATTGATAATATTATTTTTAAAAATTCAAGCTCTTTTGGCCCAATTCATCTAATGGGTAATATTACTAGCAGCCATGATCAATTAAGGTTTTCTTCATACGCTGATGGGCAAATAGCTTTTAGCGAAGATGGGATTTCAAGAGCATTTAATAATCCTGTAAAAAAGACGAGGAATTTATCTACATATAGGAAGCTAGCTAATTTCCATGCATTTAATGCTGCACAGCCTGGAGTTCCAATCATATACTATGGTGAGGAAATTGGTATGATTGGTGAGCAAGACCCTGGAAATAGAAGGCCAATGATGTTTGACCTTGATAATAATGAAAAAGAATTATTCAATCATTTTAAAGCTATAAATCAAGCTAGATTAAATTATGCTAGTTTAGCAATTGGTGATCAAACAATAATAAAAAGTAGTGGGTCAGTGTTTATATCCTTGAAATCATATTTTGATGAAAGAATAATTTTAGTTATCAATAATGGACCAAATATTCGAAATGAAACTGTTGAGCTTGCTCGGAGGTGTAGTGCTGCATCAAATATTATGGATGAAGAGATTATTAATTGTTATGATAGAACTTTTTCTTTCAGCATTGATCCATATTCATACAAATTTTACAACCTTGAATAAATATATTTTCATATTTTGCTTTTTTTCTATTTTATTTCCAAATAATTCTTGGATGGTATATGATGATTCTGAAGTCTCAACGATCAATATAGAAATAGACCCCCAATCGTTATCATGGATATATGATTCCGAAAATTTAGATAGTGATTCCTTGCATATGGCATCTTTTCATTTTCAGAACGCTTATATAAACGAGCATATTGATTCTATTGGTTTTCGTATTCGCGGTAATACTTCGAGAAACGCTGATAAAAAATCTTTCAAGATAGACTTCAATCATTTTGTTCAAGGAAGGCAATTTTATGATATTGAAAAAATGAACTTAAATGGAGAGCATAATGATCCATCAGTAACCAGAAGTAAAATTTGTTGGGATATATTTCAAAAAATAGATATTCCTAGCTCTCAAGCTTCCCACACCGAGGTTTATATAAATGATAATTACTATGGTCTTTATGTATCTGTCGAACATATTGATGATAATTTCTTAGAACGTAATTTTAGCGATGATAGTGGAAATTTATGGAAGTGCATATGGCCAGCTGATTTAACATATAGAGGAGATAATCCGATTTCGTATCATCCCTATTACAGTGATACAAGACCATATGAGTTAAAAACAAATGAAGAAGAATATGATTTTACACAAATAGCAAGATTAATCAGAATAATTAATCAAGATCCGGATTCATTAGAACATATTTTAAATGTTAAGCAGGTTTTACAATATTTAGCTATTAATCTACTAACTGGTTCCTGGGATGATTATAGATACTTAAAAAATAATTTCTATTTATACTATGAGCCAGATAATGACATTTTTCATTGGATACCTTTTGATTATGATAATAGTTTTGGCGTTGATTGGTTTGATGAAAGTTGGTCATCTATTGATCCTTATAGTTATGCGAATATTGATGGAACTTCAAGGCCATTGACTGATTATATTTTTCAGAATGAAAAATATGTAAATCTATTTACCCACTTTTTAGAGTTTTATGCTGATCGTTTTATAAATAATGAAAAATTAGATCAACGATTGGACTCATTAAAATCAATGTTATTTGATTCTGTAGTTGAAGATAATTATTACACTTTTGATTATGGGTTTAGTATTCAAGATTTTGAGAATAGTTTTTCATATGATTTTTCAAATCAGCATGTTAAAACTGGTTTAAAAGAGTTTATCCAGCAAAGAAATTCTTCACTTAATGGCCAATTATCATACCAAATATCAGAACCATTTATTTATGAAGTAAAGAATATTGCTGATATTCAAACATTGAATACCATAAGTTTTTTGAATGTTTCTGTTTTTTCAAACGAAGGTATTGATGAGGTGATTTTTCATTACAAGAATGAAGAAAGTGAATGGGACTCTTATCATTTTTATCCAAATCCAATAAATGAATCAAATCATATTGAAGAAGTTGATAGGTGGTCACTAACGATTGAAAACGGAGTTCCTGGTTCAGTTGATTGGTATATAACAGCTTTGTCTAATGCCTTACTGGGTAGGTATCCAAAATATGGATATGAAAATTACACGGTTGTCGAAACCTCAAGCCCTGAGATATTAATAAATGAAATAATGGCAATTAATGATTCAACAGTACAGGATGAGAACGGAGAATATGATGATTGGATAGAAATTTTTAATTCAAGTAATGATGCTATTTCATTGCAAGGCTATTTTTTTTCTGATAATAAAAATAACTTAAATAAATGGCAAGTATTGAACTCTAATGCAATCATAAATGCAGGTGAGAGTGTAATCATTTGGTGTGATGATGATGAAGAACAAGGCTCGTTACATACTAATTTTAAATTATCAGGAAACGGGGAATTTATATCTATAACTGCATCTGATGGCGTAACCGTGCTAGACTCTATAACATTCCCAGCTATGCAGGCAGATATTTCATATGGACGCATTCATGATGGTGCAATGGAATGGGGTTTCATGTCACTACCAACACCTGGGGAAGAAAACCTAGTTTTATCTTTGATGGAAGACATAGTAATACCAAAAGAATTAAATATTGTTTCTGCTTTTCCAAATCCTTTTAACTCTAATATTTCCATGAAAATTCAATCAAACGTTATTGAAGAAAAAATTGTTAAGGTATACAATATTAAAGGAGAAATAGTTTATAGCGATTTTATTAATTTAAATAACAGTGGTGAAATAATCTGGCAATGGAATGGAAGCGATCATAATGGATTAGATGTAGGTAGTGGGACATATATCATTCAAGTAAGTACAAATAATAATCACACCACCAAAAAGGTTTCATTAATAAAATAGTTTAGCTTTTAAATTTTTTTTGACACTTATTACAAACGTGAGTTCCTCTACCAGCTATTTTTATTTTTTTAATTTTGTTAGAGCACTTTTCACATGGTTTACCTTGCTTACCAAATATTTTTAGTTCGTTAGAATAATTACCTGATTGTCCATTTAAAAATGTAAAGTTGATAAAAGTAGTTCCAAGCTGTTTAATAGATTCACTTAATATTATACGAATGTTATTGTGAAGTTGAATTACCTTTTGTTTAGGAATAAAACATGAAATTGAATTTGGGTGAATGTTACTAGCCCACAGACTTTCATCAACGTAAATATTCCCAAGTCCAGATAAGAATGATTGATCTAATAGAAGTGCTTTAATATTTCGTTTCTTTTTTTTCAAATTTTCCAAAAGCCAATCACTAGTAAAATCATCCTCAAGAGGTTCTGGTCCATGTCGTTTGTTGATCTCAGTTAGATCATCATATTTATATATTCTACCAAATTTTCTTGTATCCTCAAAAATCAGATTTTTTTTACCTTCAAGATGGATAATTGCACTGGTGTGTTTAGGTGGACTTTCATTACTTAAAACATATAGCTTACCAGTCATTCTAAGGTGAACTGCTAAAATAAAATTCTCTAGCTCAATAATTATAAATTTAGCCCGCCTAGAAACATTCAATACCTTGTGCTTCCCTTTTGCTTCTTCTGCGTTAAAATTATCTAATACTTTTTTCCAAACTGGCTCTATAGATAGTATATGCTCTCCAACTAGTTCTGGTTTAACATGATCTGTAACTGTTTGGACTTCAGGTAATTCAGGCATTTTTATTGGAGGAGAATACTTCCTCTTTGAATTTCGTATAATTTATGATTATTAATATTCCCATTAAAGCTATTAGGTAATGAGCGCTAGCAAAATTCATACCTGCATAAGGATCCATATTCTCAGTGATCCATCCTGCGAGTAATGCGCTGGTTAGCATCATGGCTCTGGTATAGACTCCAAATATAGTTTGTACTCTGCCCATTATATTATTCGGAATAATCTCCATAAAAAGTGTCCTTACTATTATTCTTGCTGAATTATTATACAAGCCCATTACGAAATATGCAATTCCTGCAATATAAATAGATGAGGAAAAAGGTGAAATAAAACAGCTTATACCAGCAATAAAATAGCAACATAGTAGTGATTTTTTGCGACCAATGATTTTAATCATTTTAGCAACAGCTATGGTAGATATTAATGCACCAATGCCGTACATACCATCCATTAGACCATATCCCCAACTGCCTTTAAAAAATATTTCCTTAGAAATAGTAATTGTTAAAACACTTAATGCTCCCCAAATAGCTATATCTGACAATATAGTGGTCAGTCCTAGAAACAATACTCCAATTTTATCTTTTAAAAATAGAAAACCCTTTGATAGCGCACTGATCAATCCTTCTGAGTTTTTATTGAGGTTGCTATTTGAAAAAGGCGCTAGAGAGATAAGTAAACCAGAAATTAGATAAGCAAATGCATTGAAATATAATGCAGTAATAGGTCCGTATATGTGCACAATAAATCCTCCTGCGCCAGCGCCGATTAAAGACCCAACTTGATAGCTAGCAGAAAGCAAAGCATTGGCAGGGAAGTAATCTTTTTCATCAACGAGTTCTTGGACAAAAGCTTGGGCCGTCGGCCAGAATAGAGAATTACTTAAGCCCATTAACATCATTACTGGATATAAAATTGTTAAACTAAAACCATCAATATTGAAGTAGTATATAAAAACTGATATTATAATAACCCTAAAAGCATCTAGAATAACTAAAAGCCATTTTCTATTTACTTTATCAATGATTATGCCTGCAACTAGAGCAAGAATTAAGCCTGGGGTAGTGGCGGCGGCCATAATCTTACCTAGAGAAAATTCAGATCCGGTTTCTTCAAGAACCATCCAACTTACTGCAATCAGATTAAATCCAAAGCCGACTAGGGAAATAATGTTTCCCAGAAAAAATAATAAGAATGTTCGGTTACCTAAAATTTTAAGCATTGTTTTTTACAGTAATCTAATTTTTTGAATTAACGAGAGAGTGATAGTAACGCAATTAAGCCTTAAATTTAAATCTTAAAAAATATTTATTATTTTAAATAATTGAAGTTCTAATTAATGCCTATAAAATTCAGATTTTTACAAAGTAGTATAGCTACTTACTATATTTTTGGATTTTTTATCGCAAGGCTAAACAATCATGATCATTCTACCGTTTTAAGTGGAGATAAGGATGATGGTTTTGCTTTTGGTATTATGTTACTTGTCATTGGTCTTTTAATTTTTTTCAAAAGTTTAAAAAATTTAAAAATGAAAAGATTATTTGAGAATGTTCCCACGTCAAAGATGCGATCTTTAGCTATGGGCTTAGTTGAGCTAAAAGGGAAAGTACAAGTTGAAGATAAAATACTAAAAGATCCTTTTGATGACAAAGAATGTGTTTACTGGCGTATACACATTCAAGAGAGTGTTAAAAGAGGTAAACGTCGTAAATGGGTGACAAGGCACAAAGCAAAAAATCAGGTACCTTTTTTAATTAGTGATCAAACTGGCTCTGTTCTTGTTCATTTAGATGGTGCAAATATGAATGATGTAAAACGCGATAATAGATATGATTTAGCGACATTTTTTTCAGATGAAATTCCAACAAATGTTCGAGATTATTGTCGTAAAAATAATGTAAAATTGAAGGGATGGTTTGGTGGGAAAAAAAGAATGAGATTTATTGTTACATATCTTGAACCTGATGATGATATTTACATTTTAGGTAGTGCACGCCCTTTGCTTAAAAATGAACAAAAAGATTCAAAAAATGTTACTGCAGCGATAGACAGGTCTAAAGAAGGACTCTTTATTATAAGTGATAAATCTGAGAAAGAGTTGATTGATGAATATGGGGGGCAGTCTTATATTATACCATTGGGGATAATACTTTCAGCTATTGGCTTTAGTATGATCTTAACCTCACTAGGTTATATTTAGTTATTTATGGCAAAACTTAAATTTTATTTAATATTCTTAATATTTCTTGCTTCTTGCAAAGATCAAGAAAATATATCAGCACAAGATGCAACAAAATACCTTGATCAAGAAGATGTATTGTTTTTAGATGTTAGAACATCTCAGGAGTTTAACTATGATGGTAGTATCAAGAATGCATTATTGATACCTGTTAATGTTTTAGAAAAAAAAATAAAACTATTGGAGTACTACAGAGATAAAAAAATCATTGTTTATTGTAGAAGTGGTAGAAGGTCAAGACTAGCGACAGAGTTTTTGAAAAAAAATAATTTCAATGCTATAAATTTAGATGGTGGTTATCTAGCTTGGGAAAAATACTCTTCATCTCAAAAATGATAATAATGCATTCTTTTTTTTGATTTTTTGAACGATATAAAAACCACTCAAATACTGCGAAGATTGCCTTTCGCTCCAGGTGTGACCTTTATGGTTTTAAGCGCTGCTAGTTTTTGTATGATGACAGTATTTGTAAAACTAGCTGGCTATACTCTCCCAACGATTCAAATTGTTTTTGTAAGAGGTTTATTTACCTTAGTTATGACTGGATTTTTTATTTATAGAGATAAAATTGAACCATTTGGAAATAATAGGAATTTACTAATAGCCAGAGGTATAACTGGAACAATTGCACTCTTGCTTGTCTATGAATCTATTAAAAGATTTCCTTTATCAGAGGCAACTGTGATTCAATATCTTTATCCATTATTTACTGCGATTATTGCCTCGGTTTTAATATCTGAAGTTATAAGTAAACGAATTGTCATAGGTATATTGTGCGGTTTTTTTGGGGTTTTTTCTCTTTTGGATTTCCCATTATTATCTGGGAACTCATTAGAATTAGAAAGTATCGTTATTGCTATTTCTGGTAGCTTTTTAACAGGATTAGCATATGTACTAGTTAGAAAATCTACCAAAATGGGTGAGCATCCATTAGTTATAATGTTCTACTTTCCTTTGTTCACGGTACCTGTATGCCTCCCTTTCCTTTTCTCAAATTGGGAACATCCTTCTGTAATGACTTGGTTTTATTTACTTCTCACCGGAATTTTTACTCAATTCGGCCAATTGTTTTTGACATATGGCTATAAAGAATTACCTGCAACGAAGGCTGCTCCAATTAGTTACATTCAAGTATTGTTTGCAGCAGTCATTGGTATTTTATTTTTTGATGAGTATATCAATTTGAATTTTATTATAGGTTCTGTTCTAGTTCTTTTTTCAATAATAATGGTAATGTCTAAAAATAGTTTAACAAAATAAATTGTTGTTTTCTCACCCAATGAAAAATGTGGTTAAGGAAAAAATAATTTTGTATAGTTAAATATAATTTAAAGTAAACAAATGGAGTAATTGAATGGGTGAACGTAAAATAGTTGATCATCTTGATATTTTTGAAGGTGAAAATAATGTTATGATAACTACAACTGTTAGCTGTGGGCTAGAGCTAGTCGATGCAGTTGATGATTATATAAATAAGGGTTTTACTGTAGCATCAAGTAGTAGTGGTGGTACAAATATTCAAGTTTATTTGGTAAAGCATAGCTAATATTTTTTGAAAAAAATGAGTATCCGAAAATCGTATTTTATTATTGTTCTTTTTTCATTGGTTCTTGCTCAAGATGATCAGACTATACAATTTGAAGATCTTTTTGAAAGAGGTGGCTTGGTGTTTGCACCAGGCCAAGATAGTAGTTTTAATGGTAATGTGATCGGAATATGGCCAAGCGGAATTAATAAGTTAGACTATAACTATAAAGATGGTAAACCAGATTCAAAATGGAGCGAGTGGTATGATAATGGTCAGCCAAAGGAAGAGGTAGAATATAGTCTAGGTATTAAAAATGGTATCCATAAACAATGGTATAAAAATGGTCAGCAAAAATTTGAGAGGACATACGAAGAAGGAATACACAACGGGCCATGGACTGAGTGGTACGAAAATGGTCAGTCAATGGTTGAGGGTAATTTTTTAAAAGGTAAGCCAGATGGAACATGGATATATTGGTATCCCAACGGTCAAAAAAGGGAAGAGGGTAATCCGGTAAGTAGTGATAGCACAGGGTTATCATTTTTAAACAATGGCATATGGAATTATTGGCATCCTAATGGCCAATTAAAAGAAACAGGAAATTATATAAATGGTGAAAAAGATGGGCAATGGTCTGAGTGGCATGATAATGGACAAATAAGGCTAAAAGAAACCTACAAAGATAATAAGAGGAACGGGAAGTGGCTGCTTTGGTATAGAAATGGTCAGTTTGAGGTGGAGGGTGACTATCTAAATAATACAAAATCAGGAAAGTGGACGAATTGGTACCCTTGGGGATGGCGAACTTATGAAGTTAATAGCAAAGAAAATGAATCCTCTTTTATTTTATGGTTTGATGATCAACAAAAATCAAGAGTGGGACATTACCTTAATGGTAATGAAAATGATACTTGGCTTTGGTGGAGTAGAGAAGGGCTACTCGATAGTTCAGGAGTATTTAAAAATGGTAAACGTATTGGTAAATGGACCTTTAGAGATTTAGAAACGAATAATCAACTAGAGGGAAGATATGAAGACGGCTCTCTTTCAAATCTAGTGACAGTATCTGCTGGAAAAAATTATAATCCTCAAAATGATCAATATGATAGTATCGATAAGGAATGGACAGAATGGTATTCAAATGGTGAAAAAAGAGTTGAGGTCATTTATGAATCTGGCGGAGACAGTAAAGTAGGCAAAGGTAGCGGCACTTGGAACTTGTGGTTTGAGAATGGGAATGAAAAGTTATCACAATCTTATGTTAATGGTAAAGCAGATGGGAAATGGCAAGAGTGGTATGAAAATGGAACTACAAAAAAAGAATATAATTGGAAAGACGGAAATCTTGATGGTAAGTATGTTGAATGGTATGAAACTGGACAGGAAAAAATTGAGGGTGAATATTCAGCGGGTTTAAAAGATGGAGCTTGGACAGAATACTTTGCCTCAGGAGAAAAAAAATCTATAGAATCATATGAGAGCGGTTTGCCAAATGGTGAGTGGGCAGAGTACTACGCGAATAGTAATTCAAAACAAGAATCTAATTGGGAAGAAGGAGTCCTAAATGGCTCATGGGCTGAGTGGTATGCAGATGGGCAGAAAAGAATTGAAGGTGAGGTAGAGAGTGGGTTCGCAATTGGGAAATGGACTGAGTGGTATGCAGATGGGACAAAGAGCTTCGAAGGTACAAGAAAAAGATCGGTTGAAAAAGAGAAATGGACTATTTGGAATGATAAAGTTCAAGCTGCTATTAATTCTAAAGAGTAACTATTTTAGTGTCTAAGTATCCAAGTATTCCATTTACTCTATGGTAAACTTGATGATGCTAGTATAAATTCTCCGCCTTAGAATAGGAAAAAAATTGAAGATAAATGTAAAAAATATAAACGATTATACAAAAGAAGTTAAACTCGATATTCCATGGTCTACCTTAGAGCCAGACTTTAATATTACTCTTAAAAATTTTAGTAAAAAAGTTAAGCTCCCTGGTTTTCGACCTGGTAAGATTCCACGAGATAGGTTAATGCAGCAATTTCAGCCAAATATTGAAGCCCAATTTATGGATGATAATATTCACAAATATTATCTTACTGCCTTGCAGGAGCAAAAAATTGTACCAGTTAATCAAGCTGAGATCCGAGATGTAAATTTTCAAATGGGAGAACATTTTTCATTTACTGCGAAATTTGAGGTTGAGCCCGATTTTAAACTTCCCAAGTTTAAAAATAATATGTTCAAGGTGCAGAAAAATAAGTTTATCCCAGACGATCAAGATATTGATGATGCCATTGATCAATTAAGAAGATCTCATGCTAGGATTGAAACGGTTGAGGATGGTGCAAAAGAGAAAGATTTTATTTTATGTGATCTTCAAAAATTAGATGAGTCCGGTGTCGCCATTATTGGTAAAAAATTTGAAAAGCAGATGTTAAAAGTAGGCGATGGCTCTTTTACAGATGATCAAAAAGATAGATTAATTGGATTAAAACCGGGTGATACTTCAAAGCTTGATCTCCCTGATGGTGAGGATAAATCCATCAAGAACCCTTATGATCTAAATGTGGTCAAAGTTGAAAGAGAAGTTTTACCAGAAATAAATGATGATTTTGTAAGGCTAATAAATCCCGATCTAAAATCGATTGATGATTTAAATAAAGATGTTTTAGATAAAATAAATCAAAATTTTGAAGAAAGGTCTCGTCAAACTTTTGAAAAAGACTTATCAGATGCATTAATTGAAAAAATTGGAGTAGAAACTCCCCCAAGTATGGTAAATAATTATTTAAATAATATCTTGGAGGATGTAAAGAAGCAAAATAACGGTGAAAAAATTGATGAAGAAAAAGTACTTGAAACATACAGACCATCAGCTGAAAGAAACTTAAAATGGTATTTAATACGTAAAAAAATCATTGATCAAGAACAAATCAGCATTGGTAGATCTGATATTGATGCGGAAATTGAAAATTTAGTTTCTCGCTCTCCAAATTCAGAGAAAGAGATAAGAAGATTCTATAAAAAGCCAAGCAACAGGCAAAAAATTGAAGATGATATAACAGAGAAAAAAATATTAGAGTATCTGACGCAATTTGCTAAAATTAAAGAAGTAGAAGTAAATACCAAGGATATTCGTGGAGAAAATAAATGAGTATAGATAAAAATATTACAGATCAATTGGTCCCAATGGTTGTTGAGCAAACTGGGCGTTCAGAGAGAGCCTTTGACATATACTCTAGACTTTTAAAAGAAAGGATCATTTTTCTTGGTACTCCAATTGATGATACTATGTCATCTTTAATTATTGCTCAATTATTATTTTTAGAGTCTGAGGATTCAGATAAGGATATTTACCTTTATATAAATTCGCCAGGTGGGATTATTACTTCTGGATTTGGTATTTATGATACAATGCAATACATAAAACCTGATGTTGCGACCATCTGTATGGGGCAAGCAGCGAGTATGGGTGCATTCCTCCTTGCTGGTGGCGCTAAGGGGAAAAGGTCTGCTTTACCTAATAGCAGAATTATGATTCACCAACCAATGGGCGGCGCACAAGGTCAGGCTGTAGATATTAGAATACAAGCAGATGAAATACTAAGGATGAAGACTCAATTAAATAAAATACTATCTAAAAATACTGGTCAGTCTCTAAAAAAAATTGAGATGGATACAGACAGAGATAATTTTATGTCTGCAAGTGAAGCAAAGAAATATGGATTAATTGATTCGGTACTTTCTTCTAGAAAATAAATGCCAAATAAACCTACAAAAAATAGCAACCTTGAGATAAATCTTTTAGAGGATGAAAAACCTCAAGAAAAATTCAAGGTCACGCTGCAAAAACCCTCCAAAATAAAAAAATATTTAGACTCTTACGTGGTGGGACAAGAAAGAGCGAAGAAATCAATTTCTGTTGCCGTATACAACCATTATAAAAGAATAATAAATACGTCGTATGTATCAGATATAGAATTAGATAAAAGTAATATTTTATTGATAGGGCCAACTGGAACAGGTAAAACTCTAATCGCTCAAACTCTAGCTCGATTTTTATCTGTGCCATTTGCCATTGCAGATGCTACAACCTTTACAGAAGCTGGCTATGTAGGAGAGGATGTCGAAAATATTCTAGTAAGATTATTGCAAGTCAGTAATTACAATGTAAGTGCAGCAGAGAGAGGGATTGTATACATTGATGAGATAGATAAAGTTGGAAGAAAATCTGCAAGTGCTTCTATTACTAGAGATGTTAGCGGAGAGGGTGTGCAGCAAGCACTATTAAAAATTCTTGAAGGTACAATCAGTAATGTTCCTCCTAAGGGTGGTAGAAAGCATCCAGAGCAGAGTCTAGTGTCCATAGACACATCAAATATTTTATTTATTTGCGGGGGATCTTTTTCTGGTTTAGAGAATATTATTTTAAAGAGGACAAGTAAGGGAGAGCTGGGATTTAATTCTAGCTCAATCAGTGATAATCCTAAAAGCTTTGAAGGGAATCATATTTTTAAATCAGTAATTCATGAGGACCTTGTTGAATTTGGAATAATCCCTGAATTGATTGGACGTTTACCAATTGTATCTACAATGAGCAGTTTGTCTGATGATGAAATGTTAAAAATACTAACCGACCCTAAAAATGCTTTAATAAGTCAATACAAAAAATTATTTCAGATGGAGAATGTTATACTAGAATTTCAAGAAAAAGCTTTAATGAAGATTGTTAATCTAGCTCAAAAAAGAAATTCCGGAGCTAGGGCATTAAGGTCTGTTCTTGAACAAATATTGATGGATTTGATGTATGATGTGCCTGATATGGTAAAGCCTGGGACAATAAAAATTACTGAAGATTTTATTCTTGGAAACTCTGGTCCATTAATATCAAAAACGATAAAAAAGAAGTCTGCATAATATTTATACATATTATAGCTGATTTATTCTACCTTTATTAAATATATTCAACACTATTTATAAAAGCGTTTATGGGTAATAACGTTTGATTTTATAAATTTATTAACCTTTGTTAATTATGTTCTTGGATTATTTTAAAATATCAGTTTTTAATTTTTTTAATAAATCGGTAGCGATTTTGTCATTATTGATTCTAATCCAAAATTGTACTGAACCAGAGAATGATGATGTTGTTGAAGATTCTCCTGCATATACTAATACACTAGCCTCTCAATCTATAGGCAATGGAAGTACGGGCGCTGTAGATGATTACTTTTATAATTTTGATGATGCTATAGATGCAAAATTCTTTAAGTATTCCAAGTCTAGATTTGGCACTTCTTATGATAAATACATAACATCATACCCATACCCGCCTGATAACTTGATTATGAAAAATTTTCCTGATTATTTGCTTGATGTCTCTCCTGACTCGAATCAGTTTGTTGTTCGCCACCCTATTGATACATTAGTTTTAGGATTAGATACTATTACTTCAGATATTGGTAGAGTCGTTCAAGATTCTCTAATCTTATCATCATCTCAGTTTAAAAATTTAGAATCTATAGAGTGGGACTTAGATGCTGAGCCCTCACTACAGAGGTATAGATTAAGAAATTCAGGCTGGGTTCAGCAAGATACAATGCTTTATTACGCTGATACATTTGATGTTAAAGCTTACTGGGCTGTGCTTGATACACCCTTAATTGAAAATGGTTTTATGTTTGTTGATACATCTGAATGGCAAGATACTAGTTATGCGTTTATTAAAGATGAGCTAATGACATTCACAAATAACTTTCAATTTACGAGAACCCAAATGCATGCTGATTCACTTATTTTTAGAATTAATTCAGATTGCAATGATAATAATAATTGGGATCAAGCAGAGCAGGGCATTGCTGATTACAACAATGATGGCGATATGAGAGATATATTATTTGAAAATAATGATAATACTGACTATAATGGTGATGGCACTCTTCAGGATATTGTTTTTGAGTTCATTGATCGTGGTAATGATATATTAGATCCAGCTGAGACATATTTTGATATTAATGAAAATGGAGAGTTTGACCTAAATGAGCCTTATGAAGATAGAAATTGTAATGATAAATGGGATGAAGCTGAAGTTGTAGATGCAGGAAATGGTCGTTATGATGATGTTGAAGATTACACGCTTAAAGATTCTGATGGTGATGGTAATCTTGAAAAGCACCTATATCAAATTGGTTCAGTTCCGAATAACATTCTTGTAGATTGGTCAAACCCTGAAAGTCCTCAGCTTTTATTGGAAGTAAATATTGGAGATGATCTGATTGATAGGTGGGGTAACACGTACGAGGATATAATCGAGACTGTATCATTCGTTGATACAAAAAGAAAAGAAATAGGTGATATTGATTCTTTGGTTACTCTTTTTACAAATGATGTGGTTGGGTATATAGATAATTCTAGCAAAGATCCAGAAGACTTTTATGTAACAAAAACAGAATTTATTTCGAATAGAACTGGTGATGATGGGCAGAGAATAGATTACGACTATCAAATATTTTCAAAAGATAAACACATAAATCAACATATTTATAAAAGCTACTTTCTACCACTAGGTTTTTATTGGAGTGAATACCAAGTAGACCAAGGTTTTTGGCATAAAAAATATTTAGAAAAAGATATCTATCTTTACTCATACAATGGATTGTTTCGTGATGGAGAGCATGTAGATACTGCCTACTACGATACTACTGAGATTGCAATTTACTTAGTTGAGAAATCTTTTCAAGTTGAAAAGTCTGAAGTGACAGTCCCCGCTGCTAAAATAAAATCTGTTAATGATAATGGTGTTATTACATGTTTAAGAGATAATTCTATTGTTAATTATGAAGAAGAGTGTGCCCAAGTCGACACAACATTTTCTGATTGTTTTAAAATTACAAGCGTA
>CACEHW010000021.1 GCA_902559415.1 uncultured Fidelibacterota bacterium | reverse complement strand
ATTTTTAAAAGAAAGTTCTAATAATGTCCTGGTTTTAGAGACCAAATCAGAAACTGAATAAAGTGTTCTTTCCAAAATAATTGAAAAATTAAATCAAATAAATAGAGAAAATAAAAGAATGAATTTTTATGTATTCTTCTTTTTATGTCTATTAGCTCTCAAGCGCTTCTTACGCTTGTGCGTATTCATCTTACGCTTTTTTCGCTTTTTACCACAGGGCATAATTTCCTCTTATTATTTTTTTGTTAATTCGTTCACTCTAGAACGCATAATCTTACTGGGTTTGAATGTAGGTACATACCTTTCAGGTAAGTATATTGCATCACCTGTACCAGGATTCCTAGCTTTTTTAGGCATTCTATGCTTTACGCCAAAAGTCCCAAAACCTCTTAATTCAACTCTATTATTTTCAGCTAAAGAATCGACAATCGTTTTCATAACACCATTCATAACAGCTTCAGTTTCAACTTTTGTTAAACCCGTTGCATCAGAAACAATGTCAATAATATTTTGTTTTGTCATATAATTTTATCCTTCCTTTACCCAAATTTTAAGTTTTTGGCCTGGGTATATTAAACTAGATCCATATTTTAATCTATTCCATCTGCGTATTTTACTTGCATTGGTCTTATAATCTTCAGCAATCTGTCCTAATGTATCACCTTTTTTTACTTTGTAGGTAACTTTATAATGACCTGCAGGGCCACCATTATCTTTTGTTCCCCAAGTTCTTAAAGAAGCTCCTTTCATTGGGACCTTCAGCTTATTTCCAACTCTAATCTTGTGCCTATTTCTCAATTTATTTACAGCAGCAATATCATGAATTGAAGCTCCATATTTTTTTGATATCGTCCATAAGCTTTCACCATACCTGACTCTATGAACAATAAATTGAGGAGCAAATCTTTCAGCTTCTGGAATTGAGTTCCATCTTGCTAAAAACTGCTCTTTTTTCCCTTTAGGTAACTTTAATAAATATGGACTATCAGTTGGCGTGGCTGATTGTCTTAATTCTGGATTGTAGTTACGCAGTTTTTTAACCTTAATGCCAGCCACCCTAGCTAAAACAGCTAGATCAGCACTATTTTCAAGTACAACCTCTTCATATTCAAAAGGCTTAACTTTTGGAACTTCAAATCCATATTTCCCAGGATCTTTTGCTATTATTGCAGCTGCTAGATAATAAGGTATATAGTTTCTAGATTCTCTAGGGAGAGAATGCATCTGCCAAAAATCATATGTCTGATGAAGTCTAGATGCTCTTGAAACTCTTCCAGCTCCACAATTATATGCAGCTAAAGCTAAATACCAATTATCAAACTGATCATTAAGATCCTTAAGGTATTCGCAAGCTGCATGAGTTGACTTTATAAAATCTCTTCTTTCATCAACATACCAATCTCTTTTTAGGCCATAACTTTTCCCTGTTGAATAGATAAACTGCCACATCCCAGATGCGTTTGCTCTACTATATGCTTTTGGGTTTAATCCAGATTCAATCATTGCTAAAATCATTAACTCCTCCGGCATTTCGTGTTCTTTAAGAATTGGAAGGATTAAATTTTTATATTCTTCATATCTTTGTAGCCAGATTGCAAATTGCTTACGACCTTTGGTTGTTGTAAAGTATGTGATAAACTGGTCAACTTGTTTATTTCTAACTAAGGGTATATGCCCGTCTCTATCATCAACTACTATAAATTTAGTATCACCCATTTCGATAGCTAGCGGTTCTAAAGCATCCGTAATATCTCTACGAAATCTCTCTGCAGTAACTGGAGCATCAGAGGATTTAATTGTACTTAATTTATGAGTATATATATCAAGAAATGATTTTTCAAAACGTTCAAACTCCTCCTGATCTTCTTGATTCATATCGCCTATTTGATCTGCTTCCATTAACAAATCGTATATCCGGCTTAAATTATAAATTACTTCTAAAGTATCTAAATGATGGTCAGCTATTAATACTTCAGATAATAATATTTTCACATCATGTAATATTTCAGGAAACCTATTTCTAGTTTCATCTAAACTTGCTTTTTCATTGCTAAAAAATGAAGATTTTTCTTGTCCTAAAAATTGATTGCTCTGAGCATTTAAAATTGAAGAATAGCTAAAAAAAGTAAGTATATATATAAATAAGAATCTTGTAAATGATTGTAGCATAGTGGTTTGTGGAAATTTTGCGAAGAAAAATTATAATTTAAAAAACTTAAGGGCAAGTCATTATATCAAACGCTTTTCAATTATTGAAGTGGTACTAAAACCAGGTGTCAAAGGGATGATTTTAACAACACCTCCATTTGAAACAACCTCATCAGCACCTACAATTTTGTTTAACTCATAGTCTCCTCCTTTCACCAAAACATCTGGTTTTAATTCAGAAATCAATTTCTTTGGAGTCAATTGTTTAAATATTATTACATGATTGACATAATTTAGAGCCATTAATTTTTGGGTCCTTATCATTTCATTTTCAACTGGCCTAGAAGCTCCTTTTAATTTTTTTACAGAAGAATCTGAGTTTAATCCTATAATTAATATGTCACCGTATTCTGAAGATTTTTTTAGCAAATCTAAATGGCCCTTATGTAAAAGGTCAAAGCAACCATTTGTAAACACTATCTTAAGCCCTCTAGATTTATAACCTGAAGAAATCCTTTTAATATCTTTCATATTAAGTACATTCATATTTTATTTTTTTTACTTCATCATAAACTATTTTTGTTAATTTTTTTCTATCTTCATCTTTAAATGTTTTTGTTATTATAGGACAACCAATGTTTATTATTAATAATTTTTTTATAAATTTTGTTGAATTTTTATTTAATGATTCAAATGTTCCATCTATTGCTATGGGCACTATAGGCATTTTAGTAGATATTCCAAGGCTCAACCCTCCAGATTTAAATTGTTTAACGCCACCATCATTTGTTCTAGAGCCTTCAGGAAATATTAATATAGATCTAGGTGTCTTTAATAATGATTTATTGATTTTTTCAATTGACAACATAGATCTATCATGATCCCTGCGATCAACAAAAACATGCCCAGCTGCTTGCATCGCCCAACCTAAAAAAGGAATCCATTTGAGTTCTATTTTAGATATCGGCACAATCCAAAAAGGCAAAAATCCTAACAATAGTGGTATGTCTAAACTTGAAGCATGGTTAGAAGCAAATATATAGTTTTTTGAAATTTCTAAATTCTCTAAGCCAGTAATTTTAGTCTCAATACCCATAGTTTTAAATATTGTTTTTGCCCAGCATCTAACTATATAGCCTAATATTTCCCCCTTTCTGAAATCAAAAGGTGAGGCTAAAATAACAGCTATACCAAATATTATAGTCCAAAAAGCTGTTACTATAAAAAGCCAAATGAAGTACAATTACTTGATTTCTTTCATCCCTAAAAATTCAGCAGCAGAATCAGAAAAAATTATACTCCCACTTTTGGTTTGATATGTTTCTAATAATGCTACCATTAACCTAGGAGTAGCTAAACCCGATCCGTTCAGAGTATGAAGAAGATTAACTTTTTTATCTACTGCAGATCGATATCTAATTTTTCCTCTTCTAGACTGAAAATCTTCAAAATTGCTACATGATGAAACTTCTAGCCATTGTTTTTCACCTGGTGACCAAATTTCAATATCATAACATTTTGCCGCTGAAAAACTTAAATCGCCTGAGCATAATTCAATCACTCTATAAGTTAGTCCTAATAACTGTAAAATTGACTCAGCCTGCAAAACTAATTCCTCAAGAGCAGCATAAGAATCTTCAGGTTTAACAAATTTCACCATTTCAACTTTATTAAATTGATGAAGTCTTAATAAACCTCTAGTATCCTTACCATATGAACCAGACTCCCTTCTAAAGCATGGTGAATAAGCAACATAATTTATCGGTAAATCAGACTCTAAAATAATTTCGTCACGATGTATATTAGTAACAGGGACTTCTGCGGTAGGTGCTAAATAGAGATTATCTAATTCAGATAGGTACATATCTTCTTTGAATTTAGGAAGCTGACCTGTTGTTCTCATTGACTCTTCTAGAATTAACACTGGTGGGAAAATCTCACTGAAATCATATTTATCTATATGGTGATCTATCATAGAGTTTATTAACATTCTTTCAAGCTTTGCACCTTGCCCAGTGTAAAGAGGGAATCCACTTCCCGAAATTTTAGCTCCCCTTTCAAAATCTATAAGTTTAAGCTCCCTACCAAGATCTTGATGTGTTTTTACTTGAAAATCAAAATCAGGCTTAAGACCCCATTCTCTAATTGTAACATTATCTTTTTCACTTTCACCATCCGGAACAGATACATGGGGTAAATTTGGTATTTCGTATAACTTAATTTTAAGGTGATTTTTTATTATATTAAGTTCTTCCTCTAAAGATTTTATACTTTCACCAAGCTTTTTCATTTCAGCAATTTTATCATCTGCATTGAAACCATTCCTTTTTGATTCTGCTACTTGCTGAGATACTACATTTTTTTTAGCTCTTGATTCTTCCAAGTTCTTCGTTATTAATCTATATTTTTTATCAATAGAATTTATTTCTACAATAGAGCCTTCATATCCTTTTTTGACTACTGAGTCTTGTACAAGTTGAGGGTTATCTCGAATGTTTTTAATAGAAATCATAATGACATTTAGTTGGGAATTAAAAAGTTATTTCATACTAAAATTAAATAATTTGATAATTTTAAAAAATAACTATAAATATACTAATACACTTTAGCTAGATAGTTACTAATTACTAATTCTCTAGCGACCTTTACCAGATAATACAACAACAATGGTGCTTATTAAAATCTTGAGATCAAGGTTTAAACTAAGATTCTCGATATAATAAAAATCGTACCTTAGTTTTTGTCTAACATCCTCTTCTTCAAGATCAGAAGGATGTTTGATTTGTGACCAACCAGTTATTCCTGGCCTAACACGAAATCTACGCTCATAAAGGGGAAACTTTTCTTTTAATTTTTTTGTGAAGTATGGTCTTTCAGGCCTTGGCCCAATAAGGCTCATTTGCCCTAAAACAACATTAATTAATTGAGGTAGTTCATCTATTCTATATTTTCTTAATATCTTACCAATTGAGGTTATTCTTGGGTCATCATCTGATGTCCAAACTGGACCACTTTTTTCTTCAGCATCTACGACCATAGATCTAAATTTATAAATCTGGTAAGGCTTCCCTTTAAAACCTAGTCTTTCCTGACTGTAGATTATAGGGCCTTTTGAGCCTAACTTTATAATAGCTCCGATAAAAACAAAAAATGGACTTAAAACTAAAATTGAAATAAAACTAAAAAGAAAATCAAAAAAACGTTTCATGCCAGAGCTAGACCAACTACTTTCTTGAAAATTGACTTCAATTAAAGGCAATCCAGATATCTGTTCAGTCCTTGCCAAACCACTAATGACTTCATATAGATCAGGTACAATTTTTATTGAAACCGGAGCGCCATTGATTGTTGATATTAATTTCATTATATGATTATGATCCATATTATCAAGGGCTATAACAATATCTGAAACAGGATTTTTAGAAATTATAGTTTTTATATCTTGTTCTTTACCAAGCTGAGGAACTAAAATATTTTCAACATTATTTATTTCATCAATCGCTTTTATTGTACCAATAACATTATAAAGTTTTTGACCATGGTTTAATAGCTTTTCTGTAACGTATTTAGAGCTCTCTTCAGTACCGACGATTATTACGCTGTGCCTACCAAAACCTTTTTTTAATAAAAATTTCTGAATAGTTCTAACAATCCATCTAATTAATATCACAGAAGAAGTAAAGAAAATCCAATATCTAATAATATATTGTGATCGTATAGGTCCAAGATTGACATCAATTCCAATTAAAAAAACTGCTGTTGCCATAATAAAAAAAGGTAAGCTTTATCAAGTTTTCGGTCTCTACAAATCTAGAAGTTTGAGCATCGCCACTGTATAAATTTGTAATCCAAAATAAAAAGCCCCAAAAAATTTGTAACGATATATAAATTGAAGAAACTGAATAATTTAATTCAAATTGAATGAAAATATTTTTAATTACGATAAAACCAGCGACCGCATCTAGTATAACTAGAATCCAGGATATGATCCACTTTGGTAAACGAACGAGTAATTGGTTTAATATTTCCATTTTATATTGATCAAATAAGTATCAAATAAGATAATTAACGTCAATAACAACTATGGAGTGACGCCTCCAAGCTTGCCAGATGAAGCAAAATTCTTCTATTTATTTTTTGACAAACTGATAGCGTTTTTTTTCGATAGGATTCCTTAAATTGGAATTTAAAATTAACAATCAAGTGTAGTAAATGCAATAACTATGAAAAATCAGTTACTAAAATTTATTTCTTATCTATTTATCCTATTTGGAAAAAATTTATTTTCTCAATTACCATCTGAATTAAATCACCCGTCTAACATAATTTTAAAAAGATTATCTGCAAATGGACTTTTGAACTTAGATTACTTTGGAAAAAATAATTTAAGTGCTATTGAAATAGATAAAATTTTAAAAAATAATAGTAGTGATATTATCATTAGGAGTCTTTGGGATATAAGACCACCTTCGAAAGACACGGTGAAGATTCCAACAGTCAATAAAAATAAATTTAGGCAATTTTATAAAAGCTTAACATTAAGCAACCTAAAAGATCAGAAAAATTACTTATATCAATCTTTTTTTGATTCTACTTCTATATGGCTAAGTATTGGTGAAAATATCTCCTTTCAACCAGATCAAAGTACAACTGAATTTCAATTCATTGATAATATTACTGTAAATGGCATAATCGATAATAAAATTTTCCTGAGCTCATCTTTTTCAATGTTACGTCATTCTGGAGACCATATTTGGGTATCAGATAATTATAAAGATGAATGGACTAAATATTTTCCTGATGTTGATATGACTTTTTGGTATACAAACTATACATCCCTTTATGTTAAAAATCATATACTAGATATAGAGTTTTCAAATAGACCCTTTTCATGGGGCTGGTCATCTGGAAATTCTCCTATACTTTCAGCAACAGCAGTTCCTTTTAATCGTTTTAGTATATACAAGAAAGTTGGAAACTTTAATTTTGAATACTTTCATGGATCACTACTAGATCAATCAATCAATGAGATTCACCTTGAAAATTCTAAAATAGAAAAATTTATTGCTGGACATCGAGCACAATTCATTTTAAATAATAATTTAAATTTTTCTTTTTCTGAACTTGTAGTTTATGGAAACCGTTCTCCTGAATTGGGCTATTTAAATCCAATCTCATTTTTCTGGGCACAAGAGCATAATATGGGAGATTTAGATAATATCTTACTAGCTTTTGACTTTGGATATAGAGTATTTCCTGGTATTATTTTCTACAATACTCTGGTTCTAGATGAGCTTTCATGGCAAGACCTTTTTAGTAATTGGTGGGGTAATAAATATTCTTATCAGCTTGGAATGTTTATATCATCAAAAAATATGAAAATGCCAGATTTAAGGATTGAATATACAGCTACAAGGCCTTGGACCTATACCCATACCGACTTTTCTTATACTAATAGAGGGACACCTTTGGGAACTCCAAATGGCCCTAGCAGCATCTCATTTCGTTTAGAATCTTTTTATCTACCTTCTCCTAAACTAATTATACAATTTTCATTTGAAAATATACAAAAAGGCATTGGGATGGGCTCGATGATTCACGATAACTACGACAACCGCAATAAAGAGAACGACTGGGAAACAGAATTTCTTCTAGATCAATATTATTCAAAAAATATGACGGAGATAAAACTCTCGTATTATATCACCAATATGATAAAAATAAAAGGTACTCTAAAAGCTAATCAATTAGGCAACAGCTATGAATTTATTTATGGTGAAATTAATAAAATAAATAAAGAATTTATATTGGGTCTATATATGAAATGGTAGTTAAGAACTCTACATTCTTTTTAACATTCCAAACCAGGCCCAATGAATCATATAATAAATACTATAGAAAATATTAATCCCCTCAACATGCCTATATAGCTTCCATTGATAATATCCACTTCTGACTTTACTAAATGAGATAGAACCTGGTCGATGTCTATATTTTGCCAATACTTTAGGATTGCCCATAACCTTATATCCTTTCAAAAGTATTGATAGCCAGAGTCCATGGTCATGACGGGTTTTAATATTTGGCATATATGGTTTTTCCCCATTCATTAGTTTTAGATCTATCATCGCTGTCAAACACCCTATATGATTACTTTTAAGAAGATCATGGTATGTCGGTCTAGTTTTTATAATATTTACATTTTTCAGATGATTTCCAAGTTCATCTATTTTTTCATAAGAACTATATGATAAGACTGTTTTATTATTTCTCATAAAAATTATTTGATCTTCTAACTTCGTTGACATCCAAAGGTCATCGCTATCAAGAAATGCTATATATCTTCCAATAGATTCTTTTATCCCGATATTCCTAGTGATAGCAGCACCTTGATTTTTTTCTTTTTCAATAAGTTTTATCCTCTTATCACACTTGACATAACCTTTGACAATATTTATACTATTATCAATTGAACCATCATCAATAATTAGCATTTCCCATTTTTCATAGCTCTGATCAATTACGGATTTAATCGTTTCTTCAATATAGGCTTCTGAATTATACATTGGGGTAATGATGGACACTAAATCAGTCATCTTAAGTCTCAATATTTTTTTTTATCTCTTTATAACCTTCAATTAAACTGAATGATAAAAGCATACTTCGACTTATGGAAAAACACTTTAAAAAATAATAAATCAAAATTAAAAGACCTGTAATACCACCATACCTCCGACAAAACATCCCCTTAGCATTTAAAATAAATTTATTTTTAAAATGCATAGCCTTTCTATCTATATATTCATGTTTTAAAAGAAATTCAGGGAGATGAGTAACTAACCCGCCATTATCAAAAATATCTAAATAAAAAAAGTTCTCTTCGGTTGACGGGAATTTTGAACCTAAACCTAAATTTTTATTAAATCTAATACTGTTGTTTTTTATAAAACTTCTCGAAGCTACTAGTTCAACAGATGAAACCCTTAATGAGTTTATGCGTCCTAATTTTTTTTTATTTGAATAATTTTTGTACGGCCTACCATCAAGATACTGCATCCTAACAGTATGAAGGTCAAAAGAATAATTTATTTCTAAATGACTTTTTAATTTGTCTATACTATCATCAATCAACACCACATCATCATCGAGGAACCATATAAAATCACAACTTGAATTTTTGATTCCCATATTTCGACTACTACTCAAACCATAATTTTCATCATTAATTACTTTATATGAACTTAATTCAGGTATAACACTTTTTTCTTTTAAACCTTGAATTACTATTATTACTTCATCAGCATTTTTTAAATTTTTAAAAGAAAAATTAGTAATGAAACTATTAAGATTCTCTTCGATTGTTGATATTATTACAGCTAAAGATGGTCTAGACATATTTTAATAATAGAACTTGATGAAATAAGGTCTAAGGTCTTTATAATTATATTTAAAAGAAAGAACCCCATAACAACTTATAAATATTGCCATTACGATAAAATCATTAAAGCCGAACCTGCTAAACACTATAGAGATAATCAGACTCATAATTAAGAAAATTCCAGTTTTCATTAAAATTTTTATATCAATTGCTACTTTTAGAAGCTTCCTACTTATTAATAAGCTTATTAACAATATAATAAAATATGATATAAATGTAGCGTAGGCAGCGCCTAGAAGCTCTAGCCTAGGTATTAAAAAAATATTTAAGAGTAAATTGATAAAACTACCAAAAAACAATATATACATAGATAATGAGGTTTTCTCAGATAATTGGAATATGTAATCAAAATGGTGAATTTTAAGACCCCAGAAGAGAAACATCATTGAAAATAATGGTATTAACTCAGATGACAGAATAGTGAACTTTTTACCTATAAAAATATCACTAATTGAATTATTAAAATATAGGATAAAAACACAAAGTGGTAAAAAAACCGTAATAAAAATATTGAAATTAAATGTCATTAACTTTTTTACTTCATTTAGATCATTTTTTTCAAAAGTTTTATTCAATTCAGGATAGATTATATATCCTTGAATAATCATACCAAAAAGAACCATCATTTTAATTAAATCGTAGTTTGCCCCATACATTCCAACCATATCAGAACCTAAATAATGGCCGATTAATAATCTATCTGAAAACGTAAGTATATAATCAAAAATAAATAAACCAGTTAAAGGGAAACCATATGAAAAAAACTTTGAAATAATTTTCTTTTCATATTTACCACTTGTATTTTTTTTTAAAATTAGAAAATTAGAAGCTAATGCCGTAATAAAAAATGAAAGCATTAAAGAGTAGATTAAAGCAAAATCATATATTTTGAAATAGTTATGAAAAATCAAACTTAGAGTTACAAAAATGACAGGTCTTAAAACAATATTTAGACAAAAAAGGTAATCTCTTCTGCTAATATTGAATAAGCTTTGATTTAAGTCGAAGTTAGATTTAAAAATTGCTGCTAAAGCGCAGAATGGCAACAAAGTAATTATATTATATTGGTGTAAAAATTGAAAATTATATAATATTAATGACAATATTAGAATTACAGAAATAATTAAGAAAAAAGATAGGTAGCTAGTTTTTAAAAAAGAGTCATAATATTCTTTATATTTATGATAGTACCTGTAGGTAGACAACCTGTGCCACCAAAAAAATAATGAACATATCAGAGTAACATAAGAAACAAATAACAAATATTGGCCATATGTTTCTGCATCAAATAGTCTCGTAAATAAACTTATACTTAATAAACTCAAAACTGCAGATATAATTTTAGATAGCGTATATAAGACGCTCCTTTTACCAATAAATTTAATAGACATAAATCATCTGAGAATTTTTAAAATATTAATACTAATTAATTACTTTTTCTTTTTTAAAGGACGCTGTTGGAAAATTTAGTAATAGAGTAGAAATTATTAATACATAAGGCATTCGGTGCCTGACAGCCCCAGTAAATGCAATCTCAAATATTCCTAATACAATAATAAATAAAAATGAAAATATTATAATATCCCAACTATAAACATAACCTCGGACAATTACCCAAAATAGAATTATAAATAGTAATAGCATTAAGCTTGAATCCAAAAAAGCAAATAGATACTTGAGATTTGATAATTCCCAAGGAAAAGGGGCAAATAAAAATCTAAAAATGAGAAAAGGTGCAAGCATAAATAACTCGGAAATATTTGTCGGTATAATATTTTCTTGAAAAGCAATTGTTGGAACATTTGTAGCTCCTTCAGTTTTTTTTGCCTCAAGGTATTCAAAAGAGACTTTAGTTAAATATTCAGATGTTATAAAATCACTTGATAATAGAGAAAAGCCAAACAACATAATTAATATAAAACTTAGAAAATTTCTTTTAAAAAAAATAAAGGCTACCCAAGTATAAACCATTGGAAGGACTTGAGGACGTAGTGCTATACATAAAATAGAAAATAATATTAATAAAGAAAGATTATACATAAAACGATCTGTGTTTATAATATGCAATGAATGTTTTAAAACTCTTACTATACAAAAAAAGAATACTGCTTCTCTTAAAACATTTGGGATAAACCAATATATAGACGGGTAGAAAATTAAAAATAATGACCACAACCAAATTGATTTCTTTTTGTCATTAGGAACAATATTAAAAAGATCAACTAACGCAATTATAAAAATAAAATTATTTAAAAATAATATTGCATAGTGATTATTAAATGTGACTGCTTTTATTAGGTATATGAAGCTACTGTATAAGAATGCTCCGAAATAAAAAAATTCATTTCTTTGACTTATACTTTCAGCGACTGATAGATATGTCTTTGTGTCTACAGTAAAAGGAAGAATATTAGTGTAAAGCCTTATAATAGCAATAATCGATAAAAGAGTGTAATAACCCAAGATGTTTCTTTTCTTGCGATCATCTATTTCTGAAACTGAGACTAAATACTGATCAAGAAGAAAAAATAAAAAAAACCAAATTATTAGACCGCAAGTATATTGAAATAATACAAGATTATTAATTTGATCAATTAACATCAATTATTTAAAAAGTAATTTATTTCTGTACAGTATATAAAGCACAGAGCTCATCATACCAAGCATAATAGAAGAAAGCAAAATTAATAACCTTTTCGGTTTAGATTTTCTTACAGCTATATCTCCTTTATCTAAAATATTAATAAATAATTTATCTTCCTCAGCTTCTATTTTAGCAATTTCATATTGCTGCCTTAAAGTAATATATACAGCTTGATTTTCTTCAATTTCTCTTACTAATCTTCCTTGCTGAAGTTGTAAGTCAGGATTACCTAAAGCTAAAGGATTTCGTTTAATAAAATTAGTTAATTTGAATTCAGAATCAGAAAGATCTTCTTTAGCAGATAACATTTGACTATAAATGAACTCTTTCTTTTTAATAGCTTCTTTCTCCTGCTCATAGGAAATAAAATTTTTGACATAATCTGCTATATAATTAGTTATATCAGAGGCCAGAGCTGGATCTTCCATGAGAACTGAAACTACAATGAGGCCGGATTGCTCCTCACTAACAGAAATTAACTTTTGTAACTTTTCAATCGCATTCTCTAAATGTATTTTATCTGCACTTGTAGAGAACCCTCCACCACTAGGAAACAATGGCTTTATTAAATCAAGAATAATAAAAGGAGAAAATTTATTTGGCTTATCAATTTCCCAAAACTTTATAAGGTTTGAACTATCTGGGTAATTATTTGACTTCCAATTAGATAGTATAATGTTTTTTTTAATTCTTCTACTTAAAACTATATCAGGTATATTATATGTTGGAGCTGATCCTAAACCCATAAGGCCATAGGACTCAGCAAGCCCCGCAATACTACTACCTAATAAGCCACCTGAATTTTCAGTTTCTAAAGCAGGATACATAGTTGTAGTTGACTGATAAAAAGGTGTAGCAACTAATGCATAAATTAGTCCAATAAACCCAGCAATAGAGGAGTACTTTAATATTAATTTTCTTTCTTTTTTAATTAATGAAATTGGCTCATCAATTACTTCATCACTAATGCCTTCATTAAGAACTAATTTTTTATCATCAGAATGATTTTTATTCTTATTGATACTAATGACACCATATTTTTTAAGATCACCGATCCTATTTCTTAATGTTTTTTCACTAAGTCCATTATCTTTAGCAATTTTAGCACGCTTTTTTGTATCATTTATAATATCAGGTTCATTTTCAATCAGGGAAAGAATCTTTTTTTCATGAGGAGTTAATTTCATTGATTTTGCGAACTTAAATAAGTCATGTATATTGTTAAAACTGAAGCAACAATTTGTAAAATACTCATATTACCAGCGAGAGTGTTGATAGTAGATCTTTCAACAATTATTACATCTCCTCGCTTTAATTCTGTTTCAGGATTTTTTGAACTACTTCCATCAGCATGTATAATTTTTATTTTTTTAATACTTCCATCTTTTGTATTTCCACCAGCCATACTAATGTAATTAAAAACAGAATAACCAGGGACATATGAATAAGCTCCAGGATTTTGAACAAAACCATTCACCATTATTCCATTTTCTCTAGAAATATCAATGATATCGCCATTAGAAAGAATAAATGTTGAAAAATTAGTTGGTTGAACACTAAATACTTTTTCTGTTTTTCCTATCGACCTAGTAATAATAATACTTTTTAAATTAGATTCATTATTAAGGTTTATTGATCTATTTATAAACTGAGATAAAGTTTCTTCATCCTCAATAATATCATATCCTGAATTTTCAACTTGCCCTCTTAATACTACAGAATTAGAGGATAAGTCACCGAATGGAATCTTTATAATATCTCCTTCGAGGAAAGTTGGATTTTGTTCCAAATCACCATCACGTATAAAATTTAGGAAATTAACCTTCTCTTTTTCTCCATTATTTCGAATAACTAAAATATCATACTCTTTTGCTAATGGATGAAAACCTTCAGTAGCTAAAATAATTTTATCAAGCCTATCTAATGCAGAAATTTCAATGAAACCAGGTATTTGAACAGCCCCCACTACTTGAATTTGAAATTTTCTTATATTTAATAGCGCTATGTTTACTTTTGCACTGGGGAATGCGTTTTCAATTATAAAAGATTTTACTTTTTTACGTGCAGTATTTAGAGTTAAACCTGATACGTTTACTAGACCTACAGAGGGAATAAATATATCTCCAGTAGGAGTAATCTTGATTGGTATTGTAAGATTCTCTCCCATGATTATACTAATTCCCAACTCATCTCCTGGACCTAAAATATATTGATCTGGAGATATTGCACCTTCAAGAGAAGCTACAACATTATATTTTTCTAAACCTAAGGATTTAATATTATTATTTTGATTAGCAGGGAAATCGCTCCTATGGATACTATTCATAGATCCAATTCGCATATCAACCTGAGGGGCTTGAGCCCGGGCATAGCCCGAAATAAGATTAGTTATTAATAGGAGCAGGTATACTTTTATCATGCATTGTACTAGATTAATTATCTATTAATCTACGTAAATAATTTGCATAATCATTAGGTAATTTTTGGATTAATTTTTCAAGTTGACTTACATTTATAAATTTATTTTTAAAAACAATTTCTTCAAGACAAGAGATCTTAAGACCTTGTCTTTCTTCAATAGTTCTAATATAATTTGATGCATTATTAATAGCATCAACAGTACCTGTGTCAAGCCATGCAAATCCCCTGCCAAGTATTTCTACTCTCAAATTTTTGTTATCAAGATAGTAGGAATTAACAGAAGTTATTTCTAGTTCCCCTCTATCTGAAGGCTTGACGTTTTTTGCTATTTCTATGACACTATTTGGATAAAAATATAATCCTACTACCGCATAATTTGATTTTGGCTTTTTTGGTTTTTCTTCAATACTTAAAACATTGTCATTTTCATCAAAATTCACCACACCATATCTTTCTGGTTCATTTACTTCATATCCAAAGACTAGAGCTTTATTCTCTTTATTTACAATTTTTACACAATTTTTTAATATTTTTGAAAAACCTGAACCATAAAAAATATTATCGCCTAGGACAAGTGCTACATTTTCATCTCCAATAAAATCTTCTGCTAAAATAAAAGCTTGAGCTAAGCCATCTGGACTAGGTTGTATTTTATATGATATATTTAAACCTAGATCAGAACCATCTGAAAATAATTTTTCATACAGTCCTATATCATTTGGAGTTGAAATTATCATTATATCTTTTATACCAGAAAGCACCAAAATTGATAAGGAATAATAAATCATAGGCTTATCATAGACAGGTAAAAGTTGCTTAGAAACTACTTTTGTAAGAGGGTAAAGTCTTGTCCCGCTTCCTCCAGCTAATACTATTCCTTTCATATTAAATACTCCCCAATCTTTCTTGGTTGTATTCCATATTTTGTATTTTTCTCCACCAACTTTCATTTTTAATATACCACTTTATAGTTTTTCTTATACCTGAAGTAAAAGTTTCCATTGGCTTCCACCCTAGTTCATTTTGTATTTTTGTTGAATCAATAGCATACCTATAATCGTGTCCTGGCCTATCCTCTACAAATGTTATTAAATTTTTATAATCTCCATTTTTTGAAGGCTTTAATTCATTCATTAATTCACATATAATATTTACAATATCTAAATTTTTTATTTCATTATTACCGCCAATATTATATGTATCTCCTATGCAACCATTTTTAAATGCAAGATCGATAGCTCTACAATGATCATTAACATAAAGCCAATCTCTAATGTTTTGACCGTTGCCATATACTGGTAGAGTTTTCCATTCCAGGCAATTAATAATCATTAGTGGAATTAATTTTTCTGGAAATTGAAATTTACCATAGTTATTGGAACAATTAGTAATTATTGAAGGAATTCCATATGTTCTTCCCCAAGCATTAACCAAATGATCTGAAGACGCTTTTGATGCTGAATATGGTGAACTGGGATTATATGGAGTAGACTCCTTAAAAAATTCATTATCTTTCAAATCACCATATACTTCATCTGTTGAGATATGAATAAATTTAAAATCCGGATCTAAATTTTGTAAAAAAGACCGTGATACCTCTAATAAATTAAATGTACCAATTATATTAGTTTGTATAAACTGTTTAGGACCATCAATCGATCTATCAACATGACTCTCCGCAGCAAAATGAAACACTGCACAAAATCTAAATTTTTTAAATAACTTATTCAGTATCTTCTTATCACAAACATCTCCCTCAATAAAAGTATATTTAGCGATATCTAACAGCTCCAAATTTTTATAATTACCAGCATAAGTTAATTTATCTAACACTACAATATGATATTCTTCTCTTTTTGATAAATACTCAACAAAATTTGATCCAATAAAACCACAGCCGCCAGTAACTAATACGTTTTTCATAAATGAGGTAAATTCTTTTGATCTTTAAGAA
>CACEHW010000020.1 GCA_902559415.1 uncultured Fidelibacterota bacterium | reverse complement strand
AAATCTATCTGCCATTCTTGGTGCTAATTGATATACTCCGTCACCGCCAGCAGATCGTCCCATGAGGTAAATCCTATTCGGGTTGACATCGTGAAAGGCAATCATGTTTTGTATGATCCTATTAAAAAACGTATCTACATGGCTTTGGTGCCACATGTTCCACGTGTTAGTTGGTGATCTCGGTGTAAATAAAATTCCATTCTTTAATTGATATAAAGTCTTATGTCGGTTCCAATTTCTATCGTTTTCATCTTTCGTTGTTTGACCACCTCCATGAAGATTGAAATATAGTTCCCATCCATTTTCAGATCTATCACCAAAAAATTTTAAATCAAATTTTATTTCTCGATTATTGATCTTTATTGAACGAGCTTTCATTTCCGCACCCCTTCTTAATAACAAACCTTCCTTAAAATCAGTATATAGTTTTTCTTCCAATCTTTGTGCTTGGATCTTACTTAGTGAATTTGGATCAAAGGATTTATTGTCATATTGACCAAAGATCAAATTAAATAACAGAATAATAGTTAGATATATTTTCATAAATATTTCCTTTTTACTATACAACCTGCCCTGCTGCCCAACCTGATGACCAAGCCCACTGGAAATTATAACCTCCTAACCAACCTGTAACATCAACTGTCTCTCCAATAAAGTAAAGACCTGGCTGTTTATTTGACTCCATCGTTTTTGATGATAATTCATTTGTATCGACCCCACCAACGCAAACCTCTGCTGTTCTCAATCCCTCAGTACCGCTAGGCGTCAAACTCCAAGAGTTTAAAGCAGATCCTAATAAATTGAGATCGCTTTTTTTTATTTCTCCCATAGGAACATTCGCTAACTTTTTCGGGCCTAATGTATTTCCAAAGCGCTCTGCTATGCGCTTTGGAAAAAATTCACCTAAAATAGTTTTCAGTAATGATTTACCAAAATCTTGTTGCATTTTAAATAAATGTTCTGAGCCATCGATATCTGGCAATAAATTAATTTTTATTGGAGAACCTTTCTTCCAGTAAGAAGAGATCTGTAATATAGCTGGCCCACTTAACCCTCTATGGGTAATTAGGATACCTTCTCTAAAGCTAACACCATTATAACTGACAATTGCATCCAATGAGATGCCTGATAGTTTTTTAAAATAGGTCTCTATATCTTGTTGTTGAAAAGTAAAGGGAACCAAACCAGGTTTAAATGATACGAATTTAAGTCCAAACTGTTTTGCAACTTTAAGTCCAAAATCAGTTGCACCCATTTTAGGGATACTTGGTCCACCTGTAGCTATGACCATAGAATTTGTTTTATAATCACCCTTGCTTGTCTTAACTACATACCCTTTTTTCTTTATTATGGTATTAGTTTCAACGCTTAATTCAATGTGCGCCTCTTCACAATTTTTGTGTAACGCACTTAAAACAGCTCCAGATTTTTGATCGCAAAATAATTGCCCTAATTTTTTTTCATTCCATGTAAGATCAAAAGATTCTAGTAAAGAAATAATATCCCACTGGGTATAGCGTGATAGAGCAGATTTACAAAAGTGCGGATTCATCGATATAAATGCACTTGGTTCAATATTTAAATTTGTAAAATTACATCGCCCTCCACCCGAGATAAGAATTTTCTTTCCGGCCTTATTAGATTTTTCAAGTATAAGAACACTTCTCTTGCGCTTAAGCGCCTCTGCAGCGCACATAAGGCCAGCTGCACCTGCTCCAATAATAATTACATCATATTCTTTCAAATAACTATCCAATGAAATATCAAAAAAAGATTATTTTAGATGCTATCATTCAAGGATTACCATTTTTTTTGTTCCTCTAAAATTCCCAGCTTGGATCGTATAAAGGTATAACCCTGATGAAACTCGCTGATCATAATCATTCGTGCCATTCCATTTAATAGATCCATAACCAGCTATTTGATCTGGCATAACAAATGTTTTTACTTGTCTACC
This sequence comes from uncultured Fidelibacterota bacterium, assembly GCA_902559415.1. GTDB lineage: Bacteria > Fidelibacterota > Marinisomatia > Marinisomatales > UBA1611 > TMED80. The sequence goes on along the minus strand of CACEHW010000020.1, from coordinate 16,181 downwards.
CATAATATCAAATATTTTAATGTGAACAGTTTCATTGTTTGGCAAATGATAACTCAATGTGGTATAAGGATTAAATGGATTTGGATATGCTTCATTAATATAGAAATTTTCTGGTTTAATCGAGCTCTCTGTTTTAAGTAATAAGATCTCACTATCCATCCACTCTAAACGATCAGAGATCCAAGATTTTAAATAGTCAACCTCTTGCTCATAAGTTTCAAAAACATAATAATTAGGCCAGACATATGTACCAAGAATCGGCCATTTTGAAAAGTTGCGGTCAACCGCATCACCTAATTCATTGACAGAACTATCTATGATCGAATTAATATGCTCTTCCGAAAAGATAGTTGATCTTAGTTCGGTATAACGTTCAGCAGCTTTATATTGAAAATTCTCATCTTGCCAGAGCCTCTCCCACCAGAAAGACATCTGATCTCCTCCCTCAGGATTATATTCTAAAAGCCAGTTATCGATCTCCCAGGTCTCACCATAGTCACAATTACCATACCCGTGATTAAAGTCCCAAACCGGCCCTGCTGTTAGTCTATTATCAACACTCTCTTTATTTTTATATATGTAAGTACTCAACCTATATGCATCTACATTTTTTGCGAGTTCTTGCAGTAAAATAAAATCAACAAATGATTCTACATTCATTATTGAAGGATAACCAGTATCTAGATCAGTATAGTTATCACTAGACATTATGTTTTCAAAATTATCAATATAATCTATAATATATTCTTCCTGCTCTGGTACGATGTCACTGGGCTGGGGATAGTGATAGTTATATGTCATACCATCAACGTTACTTTGAAATCCTCCAATATTATCTCCAGTAAAAAACCAGTCAAATTTTAATATATATCCCCCGGTTACATCATCTCCACTAATTTCATCAGGATTTAATTTTGAAATATCTACCCTATCACCATCACGCTTAATTTTCTCCATTAAAACATATACACCCTCATACCCATCATTGAGATATAATTCAACTAATTTTGTTCTTGGAGCGTACCTTCCGATATCGTTTGAAAGCTTATAGGTTAATATATTCCTCACCATACTCTTATCTTGCCAAGGAGCATACAAAACCCAATCATTTTCTTCAGGCATGCCTAATAGACTAACATTATTATTTTCTCCATCTTCATCGACAGTCTCAAAACGATATGGCGCTTTATCATTCCACTGAGAAGAATTACCTCTTTTTTCGATAGTAATATGTCCGTTATATCCGTTAAAGTCATCAGTAACATGATTAAGCCCTGTTTCATTATCTATAATACCTAAGTAAGCATCAATCCTCGGTTCATCAGGGATAGAATTACCATAAGTATCTATCATTAAAATTGGCAAATTTGAAGTTTCAAAAACGATTGGTTCCCTAAACCATTCTGGTGGACTAGAATAAATAATAGAATCATCTACAATACCAAAAGAAAGAAAAAAATTTCCTGATAAATCTGAAGATGAAGAACCAAAATTATGCAACTGCACAGCCAACGTATTTTGACCACTGATAAGTATACTACTCAGGCTTAATGAATCAAGAATGATCTCTTCAGGATACCCTCCTGAATACAGTGCAGCCTCATGATCATAGCTGGTTGAAGCATCAAAAGGGACGATTGTTCCATAATTTGATAAATTATCTGACCTTGCGATTTCAACTCCATTTAAATACGCCACAAAGCCATCATCATAATCAGCATTTAATATAGCTTTAGATAATTTTGTAATGTCACCAACATTAAATGACTTTCTAAAATAAACAGATGTAGCCTGGTCAAGTACTGTCCCATCATCACCATCTCCATATCCGAAACCACCCTGCCCTAATGTCCAAAAACCATCGTTGAAGCTATTAGTATTCCAATCACTAGGTAGCTCCGCATCTGGAACATTATATCTCCAAATATCATCAGCAAAAATAGCTGTCTCCCAGTGGTCTTGAGATAACAATAGAGAGAAAAAAAAGACCCAAATTTTTGTTATAATTTTCATTTCTTATTTTTCATTAAATAAAATTTAATTCTCAGAAAAATTACCATCTTTATATCCAAAATGTTTTACACAAAATTCTTTTACAATAGCACTGTCATTACCTTTACAATATAACTGCAGGTAAATATTATCGACCAACCACAGAGAAAACTGATCTATATCTCCTTCTAGCCTATTTATACCTTTCTGATTGAAATACTCTTTATTTATCTTAATTTGATTGAGCTTGACCCATTCACGAAACACAATTTCGATGAATTCTATATCGCTCCAACCTTGTTCATAAATTTCTTTTATTCGTTCGCGGCCAATGTCACTATAGTCATTTATGTTCATGTTATTTTGCAGATAGAATACAGTGAGTTTTGATTTAAAAATATTGCCAAATTATACAAATCATCTAAAAAAGACGAATTTAAACCCCATCATCATAATACCCTTTTCTATTCTTCCTCATCTATATAAGCTGCAAATTGTTTTTTTGCATGATTTGCGCTGTTTGCATTAATCATAATAAAAGGCCTATATCCATTATTCTCTAAGTGTCTGGAGTATAAAAAATTTCCTCTAATACCAAGAAAAATACCAATTCCTGAACTTACCAGTGGAATCATTTGCTCTGGAATCCCAATGAGCAATATCAAAATACAAAACACAAAGATCTGGAGAGCTGTGAGATACATTCCTTTGTAGAGCAGCCATAGACCAGAAAAGAAAAAAGCTGTCCAAGAAATACCTGTTTGAACTAATTCTACGGTATTCGATGGATCTTTATAGAGCTGGAACGTTCTACTCCCAGAGCCTATTAATTGAAGGTTATTGTTCAATGTATCTTTACCTGCTTCCATCTTTTTTATAACCTAGCTCTGCGCTGATAACTCTCAAGAGCGAATTTTCACTATCGACAGGAAGATCTCCTGCTAGCTGCCAAAACATAATACCAGGGAGATCCATCTTTTTCATTTTATTTACCTTTTTAGCTACAGTCGCTTTATTATTAAACCCATATTCTTTCAGACCTGATTTATTTTTATTGTGTAAAATAAAATCAGTAGTGTCAGATATTTCAGCTTCTAAGTTCCTAATATCCTTATAAAATAACCATTCCTCTCCCCATCCCGCTCTAGCATAAAAAGGAATACCAGTTACAATTTTTGACTTAGGTACGCCAAATTCCATCCAGTGAGCGACAGAACCACTTTCCCCAAATACAGATTCATATGTAGAATGTTTAGATCCTAGATCATTATCATAATTCATCAGTGATACCCAATCCAGATAATGCCACCAACCATTTTTTGGAAAGTGAGCAATTTGTTTTTTATCTGAATACCATATACTATTCTTATTAAGGACCGCAGCTGAAAAACTCTTGCTCCCTTTACCAAATTCTTGATCAATTGCCTCACGTAATTCTTTTATAAACTTTATATAATGGTGCGTGATCGCATTGTTGATTGATTCCATCTCCGCTTTATCATCTAACCATGAAGGCTCCCAATCACAATCAAAGCCATCCAGGTTATGAGTTTTCATGAATTTGATTATGTTATTAATTAGATTTTGACGGTTTGTTTTTACACCCATGAGTCTCGATGTTACTCTAATTCCACCACCTCCAAATGATATAAGCACTTTTACATTATTTCGATGAGCAGATGCTACTACTTCATCAATGTTTTCCCATCCTGAGGTCATTTCCACATCGCCTTTAGTGTTAGCTGCCTTTAAAAATGAAATAGCAATATGGGTTAAATTTTTGAATTGTTTATCAGAAGGCATATAACCATCAATTACATAGCCAAGTATAATAGAATTTGGAGTGATAGGAACAGATTGATATTCTTTGCTTGTGGTAATAAATGTTGATGGTGGTTCGATTTTTGAGTCAAATGTAGATTTATTACTCATAGATGTGTTACATCCAAAAAAACTTATCAATAAAAAGATTATAGGGTGCATTTTCATGGTTAAATATTAACTTAAAAATTAGAAGAATGAATTTCTTATTTTTGATTAGACAGTCTAAAATATTTTTAGTCTTTTTGAAAAAAAGTATTAAAGTTATAAACTAATTTAAACTATTTAAATATAATAATAAATAGATTTATAGATTTAATTTCCAGAAATTCAACATCTTAGTATAAAGATGGATTCTTGCTTCATCATCGGCTATTCCGTGCTTACGCATTGGGTAAAACATCATGTCAAACTGTATATTTTCTTTGACTAACTCATCAATAAAATGCCAAGAGTTTTGCGGATGTACATTATCATCATAGGTGCCATGAACAAGTAGAAGTGAGCCATGAAGATTTTTAGCTGTTTTAATAAAGGATGTTTTCTCATAGCCATCGGGATTATCTACTGGCTTTTTCATAGCAAACTCTGTCCATTTGGTATCGTAATAATGCCAGTCTGTAACCGGCGCAACTGAAACTCCGGCTTTGAACTCTTCTGTGTTTGTCATCATATTCAAGGTAAAGCTACCTCCTCCGCTCCAGCCCCATACTCCAAATCTACTAGGATCGGTGTAAGGCTGTGATTTCAGCCACTTTATTCCATCAACGATATCTTCCCTCTCGATTGGGCCGGACATCGCGTTAAGAACATGATTCTCAAGCTTCTTGCTTATAGCTGTACTAGCACGGTGGTCAAACTTTACAATAAGGTACCCCTGCTGCAGAAGCATATTATCAAAAAACAAAGAATTTCCTTGCCAACGGTCAAATACAGTTGGAGCTGATGGCCCACCATAAACATGAAAAATGACCGGGTATTTCTTAGAGCGATTAAACCCCTTTGGCTTAAGTATTTGCGCGGGCATCATAAATCCATCGCTCGTTGGTATGGTAAATAACTCAGGTGTTTGCAGGTTATAATCTGAAATGATCTCTGGCCTTTCATCTACAAGTGTATGCAAGACACCGCCCTGTTTATTATGAATCACAAGCGTCGGAGGAGAATCACTATCAGAATAAACATCTAAATACATACTCCCAGGCTCATTAAAATAAATTTTATGCACTCCAGAAGGGCCGCTTATCTTCTCTAGTGATTTTCCATCAAAACTTGAACTATATAGGTGCCGCTCTATTGAAGACTCTTTCATTGCGGTGTAGTATACTTTCTTATTTTCTTCATCGATACTAACCACAGATTGTCTCATCCAGAATGTTCCGCCTGATGAGCGCAATGCCCAATTGCCATCAGTGATTTGGCTTAATAGTTTTCCATCATATGAAAACTGGTAGAGATGCGCAAAACCATTGCGCTCGGATTGCCAGATAAAACTTTCATCTAGAAAATACAGATCATCTGTAATGTTGACCCACCCGGTATCTGACTCTGTTAGTATTTTCTTCACATTCTTTCCAGAGGATCTATCTACAAAAAATAGATCTAACTCCGTTTGGGCGCGGTTCATTGTTTGTACGCTTAACCTCTCACTCCCAGGGAGCCATTTCACTCTACATAGGTATTCATAAGGACCTAGGTCTACCCATTTAAGTTTTAAATTCTCCAGTTCAATAATCCCTAGCTTGACCTCAGGGTTTTTTGTTCCAGCCTTTGGATATCTCTGAGTAATAAGCTCTGGTTCTGCTGGCTTCCAATGAACGTAATGCATCTTAGTCACCTGAGACTCATCCGTGCTCAAAAAAGCAAGAGCCTTAGAGTCATCTGACCACCAGTAGCCGATATCCTGACGCCCAAATATTTCTTCCCAGTAAACCCAAGATAGTGTGCCATTTAAATTAGTTTCTGAACCGTTGAATGTTATACGTTTCTCTCTTTTTGTTCTTAGATCGTAAACATAAATATCGTTATCTCTCACAAAAGATATTTTTTTCCCATCTGGAGAAAATCTAGCTGCTTTCTCTTCTGAATCTGTGTCTGTAATACGGCGATAGTTCTGGTTTTGAATATCTAAAAGGTAAATATCATCTTCGAAAAGATACAATCCATGCTCTCCATTAGAGCTAAAAGAACTTGGCCATTCTAGGTACATCATCGTATCCGATCTTCCAACTGCATTTAAAATACTTTTTGAGATCTTTTTGGGGTCGATTATGGAAGTAATATCGCTAGAATTTTTCGGGGTCATTTGAAGAAGAGTCCTGTCTTCTTTTGGCTTACGCATATCCATGAGATAGAGTTTATTCTCATCGACCCAAGCTGTCTTATAAACGGCTCCTATTGAACGTCCTTCATCGGAATAGAGCCACTTGATATCAAACTCTTGTTCAGGTTCATCAGTTGTGCATGACTGAAAAATGACTAGCAATAAAAATAAATAACTAGGTATATATCTCATTTATTTTCCCTCCAAATTATTACTAAAGCGCACATAAATATATAACAAATAAAATAAATGGGGGTCAAATGTCTTGGCTACCTACCTTGACTAGAGTTCACTTATTTTAATAAAAACTGATTATTTATACATTATTAAAATTTGAAGTAATATTAATCTATGAAATTCTTTCGAGATGTGTTCAAAACCAGAGATATCACAGATTCAAAAGAAATAGACCTTACTACCTATAATATTTCTGTAATTATGGTGAGGATCTTTATCATCACATTTATATTTTTGACCGTTAAGCGTTATCTAGGTTTCTAAAAATGAATTCAATAGAAGACCTAAAAGCTCCAACGATAACCCCGGCCTCTGATAGGTCTATCATGATACGCTTTAGCACAGAGATTTCTGAATACGTTCATGAACAGGTCTCTTACTTCCATAATATTTTATCAAAAAAATATAAGAAAAAGATCAGCAATATTTCTCCTGCATATAACTCAATATTGATCCGCTTAGAAGATGGCGTATCTCTATGGAGAATGATCGCCAAACTCAAGCAGCTTTTTAATGAAGAACACAATATAACGATCCAAGAAAAAAAGACCATTAAAATTCCGGTATGTTATGAGAGTGAGTTCGCGCCAGACATTGACAGAGTCTCAAGCCACACTCGTATGAGTATTGAGGAGATCATCCACAAACACACCAAAGGTAAATATCTTATTTACTTTTTAGGTTTTTCTCCAGGATTTCCTTACATCGGTGGTATGGATCTCAAACTTGAAACGCCCAGACTAAGTTCTCCAAGAATTAGCGTTCCCGCGGGTTCAGTTGCTATTGGAGGAAAACAAACTGGCATTTACCCTATCCAAAGTCCAGGTGGCTGGAATATCATTGGCAGGACACCTCTCCTGCTATTTGACTGGAACAAATTAAGGAACCCAGTTCTTCCAATGGGAGGTAGAATTGAGTTTTATCCTATTACCGAAAAAGAATATCAAGATAATCAGGGGTCATTATTTTGAATATTACCGTTGTCAAACCAGGGTTTCACGATCTAGTCCAAGACCTGGGGCGCTTTGGATATTCTCATATGGGTATATCCCCCACAGGCGCAGCAGATAAAGCGTCCATGAAAATCGCAAATATTATTCTTGGTAACAATCTGAATGATGCTGTTTTAGAGATAACTCTTTTTGGAGGTACGTACACGTTTGACAGATCAACAACAATTTGCCTAGCAGGAAGCAAATTCCCCGCCTCGATAAAGGGCAATGACATCCCTTTTAAAAAGCCCATAAAGATTTTAGAAGGTGATACGCTCACCATTGGCGGGTCTACTTCTGGAGCACGATGCTATTTAGCCATTATAAACGGGTTTAATGTTGCAGAACTACTTGGTAGTAGCTCAACACACTTAATGTCCGCCACAGGTGGATTTCGAGGCAGAAACCTCCAAAAAAATGATAGACTGCCTTACAATAAACCTGAAGAAAGGCTCTTTGCCATAGACCACAAGTTTCCTATCGATCTTGACAGGACTGTCATAAGAGCCACACCCGGCCTTCAGTTTGATATCTTTGATACAGTACAGCAAGAATTATTTTTCAGTAAGGAGTTTACTGTTTCTCATCAGTCTAACCGCATGGGTATCCGTATAAATGGTCCAAAGATCTTAAGAAAAAACCCAGAGGAGATGGTTACAGAGGGGTTGCCACTTGGCGCGGTTCAAGTTACAGGAGATGGGGAAAGCATCATTACATTTATTGATCATCAGACTACAGGTGGCTATCCAAAGATCGCGAATGTTATAGCGGTGGACATGCATAAAGTCGGTCAGCTAAGGCAGGGAGATTGCTTTACCTTTGAGCTTATTACGATGGACAAAGCAGAAAATCTGCACCTTGAAATGGAGAAGATATTCAAACAATGATAGATATAAACTGCGATATGGGTGAGATAGATGAGCTACTAGATAATGGCACTTACGAGGCTTTGATGAGCTGTGTAACATCGATCAACGTAGCCTGCGGTGCACATGCAGGCGATGAAAGAATGATGAGAACAATGGTCAAACTAGCAAAAAAGAAAAATGTAAAGATCGGCGCACACCCGAGTTATCCTGATAGGGAAAATTTTGGCAGATTTGATCTAGACATGAGCGATGAAGAACTCACAAGCTCAATATCAGATCAGATAGTTTGTCTTGCCGATATAGCAGCAGAGCATAATTGCAGCATAAGCCATGTAAAACCGCACGGAGCACTTTATAATAGCGCAGCAAGAAATGAAAAGCTAGCTACCCTGATTGGTGATGTCATAAAATCCATCGACCCATCACTCCCGATCATGTGCCTAGCAGGATCACAAATGGTCAAAACACTGAAATCAATGGGAATGAAAGTTTTACCTGAATCCTTCGCTGATAGAACCTATGAACCGGACGGGAGTCTCCGCAAAAGAACCTATAGTGATGCTTTAATTGTAGACCCTCAAGTATCTTCATTACAGGCATATAATATTTCTAATAATAATAAAATAATTGCACATGACGGATCCGAAATATCAATAGAGTCTAAGACGCTTTGCGTTCACAGTGATACGCCAGATGCGCTGGTTATCGCTAAAGCCATAAAGAAAAAATTAAATAGGAGTTAATTATGAGTTCATATATTCAAGGTCTACTTACTGGAGCGGTGCTCGTCTTCTCAGTCTTTATTTTTATGGGACAGCATGATCTAGAACAAGCCGAACAGAGAGCAAATAATAGGTTTGATGAGATAGTTAAAGCACTTGAGATCGTTTATCAAGAAATTGGCACTACATCTGAAAGTAATTTTATAAAAATGAACGAGGTCGAGAAGAAAATTGACCACATGGAAACCCTCGTTGTTGAGATGTATAACTACGGCATCAAGTGTAAGCTATAAATATCAGATGTTTATGATCGCGCTCGCGACAATTAAGCCAGCACAATTTGCGATCATATCTTTTACACTAAAAAATCCATTCTTACCCCTAGAGTCATTCAATTCTTTCGACAAACCAGCAGAAAAGCTCAGCGCGGTCGATATAGGCAATGCCTCGGATTCTGAGTTATCATACTTATTTACAAGAACATACTGACATCCAAGTGAGATCAAACAGCTATAGCTAAAATGCTGCAGCTTATCTATGGCGAACCACTTGTCTATCCTCTTTACTTTTTCTTTTTTATCAGCAGTCTGCGATGATCCCTCTTTTTTTAGAATCAGATCATTTTGTGCAGCAAGAGAGCCGAAACAGAATATGACTATCAAAAATACTTTTGATATAGAAGCCAACATTTATTACTAATTATTGTCGGCTCGAAGGTTATTTGTGTGGTCGATCGTCATTTTCCATGACCCATCTACCTTTACATTATGAGTCGACCAATGACCTTCTCTGGTAGTTCTTTGACCACTTTTAGATGTTCGATCTACTTTCCATTTTCCATATGCAAATGCTTTGTTTCCTGATACATGAGCTGCTATCACTTTAGCGCTGTGGTTTATCGATTCGGAGCTAGAGTACCACTCGATAAAATCTTTTCTGATCTGCTCTGCGCCTTGTACTGGAGCGCGGCCATTACCATTTACAATCGCATTTTCTGCGTATAGAGACATACTACCTTCAACGTCCATTGTATTTGCATAGAGCGAGTATTTATCACATATCTCTCTCTGATATTCATCTTTAAAACTGGAAGAGTCTTCCATTTTTACGCAATTTATAAGTGTAATTAAGCTAAATATTAAAACAAGCTGTTTCATAAGGCTCTCCCTTTTAATTGTATATAAAATCTAATACGCTCATTAAAAAAATATAAATGCTATTATAATAAAAGATCAAAAATCAAATTTTAACTGAAAATTATATTCTTCCTTTTCTCCATCATCTTCCATGTAAAGGTTTGAGATTGAAATACCAAGAAGTCTGACAGACTTTTCTATTGTCTTCTGATAGATAAGCTCCTCGATCACCGGAAAAAACTCCTCTTTCGTTGAGATATAATCCTCGATCGTTTTGCTTCTCGTTTGGCTTGTAAAATCATTGTACTTCAATTTTACAGTAACCGTTCTGCCCTTGTTCTTTGACTTAAGCATCCTCCTCTCTAACTCATCAGCTATACTACCAAGTTCATCAAGCATGAATGCCTCCGACTCAATGTCCTTGGAGAATGTCCTCTCTGCGCCTACCGATTTACGAATCCTACTAGGATTGACGGGGCTATCTTGGATACTTCGAATGATCTTATAATAATGATTGCCTGTTTTACCAAAATGTTCAATTAACTGACCTCTTTCAAATTTTCGTAGATCTCTACCATAGAAAATGCCGATCTCATTCATCTTTTTCGCGGTAACCTTCCCGACACCAAAGAACTTTTTTATTTCTAGGTTATCAATAAAGTCATCTACCTGAGTTGGGTGTATTGTTTTCTGTCCGTTTGGTTTGTTTATCTCTGTTGCTACTTTCGCTAAAAACTTATTGATCGATATTCCTGCAGAGGCTGTTAATCCAGTTTCTGATGTGATTCGCGCTCGGATCTCTTTTGCTATATCAGAAGCCAGATCAATGTCTTTTTTATTTACAGTAACATCCAAGAATGCCTCATCTAATGATAGAGGTTCAATTAGATCAGTATAATCAAAGAAAATAGATCTTATATGGCCAGAGATCTCTTTATACCTATCAAACCTTGGTTTTGCAAATATAAGGTCTTTACACTTCTTTTTTGCAAGAGCTGATGGCATTGCAGATCTGACGCCAAATACTCTGGCCTCGTATGAAGCTGCTGCCACAACACCTCTCTCCCTGCTTCCACCAACAGCAACGGGCTTACCGCGAAGATCAGGATCATCTAATTGCTCTACAGATGCGAAGAACGCATCCATATCAATGTGAATGATCTTGCGAATGATCTTTTTCAAAATAAAGGGCTAAAGCAAAGGGGTAATACTATAAGCTGATGATAACTTAGCGTGATATATTATTGGTTCCAGTAGAGCTTTCTTTTGAGCTTGTTTGACAAGCTCTGAACTTCAGTATGCCTGAGTTTTACACCCAAAAGGGCTTTTGAGTCTTTTACAAATTCATGAAAAGGTATTCGAAGCACAGCGGTCTCTCCAGATGTGAGTGAATTTTCCCCATCAGGAGTAACAATAATGATCATACCGGTGTGGGCTTTTAATTTTTCAATATCTTCTTTTGGTTCTTGCTCATGGTAGCCCAATCTTGTCTCAATGATCTTATCCCAAAAGAAAAACTCAGGCTCTGTGCTTTTGACCTGTTTCCTGCATGAGAATTGATTTTTTTTGGTAACTCTCTTTGGGTTTTTAAGTTCAGTAAAATTGTATTTCTTTAGCATACCATGAAAGAAACTGTGAAAGGCATTCTGCATACTCTCTCTTGTTTTCAACTGATTTGTAAATGCCTTTAGATCTACACCAACCTTAAGAAGGCCCGCTGTCCAATAACCGTATTTTGTGCAGATGGCATGATACAATCCTTTTTCATAGGTAGACGCGTATTTACCAAGAAGCCTATTCTCGCCTGTGTTAAGCGACTCCTCAACCAATCTTCTTACATTTTCGTAGATGACCTCTATTTTCCAAGGATCATCCAGCTCATCATGATAAAGAGAATCAAGGTGTTTAACTGGAAGACCTAGATTTTCCATAAAATCTATATAACTACCTTTACCAAGCTTGGTCATTTCCTCTAATGCTTCGGTTTCTTTCTCATCTTCCTCGAGATACTTTCTTGTGATACGCTGACCATTAGAATATCTCCTGAATATTCCTTGGAGCATATGGTCAAATGTCGACGCATCGCGTAGATCTCCGTCAGCGTATATATCACGAAAAACTCGTTCAATATTTTCCTGATAGTATTCGTGAGGAGCTGAGGGTTCTTCATCTCTGTAATAATAAGCCTCGATAAGACTACCAAGTAGGAAGTCATCGTCATGCATAAACTCTCTAAATTTAGAATCGCCCCAAGTTGTACGAAGTCCACGGTAGAAATAAGAAATATAGTCGTATTTTGGTTTGGTAAGCTGTTCCTGCTTAAACTCAAATTTTTGTTCAATAAGATAATCGAGGAACATGAGAACAAAACGTTTTCTATTAGCAGATGCAATCTTCTGCTTGATCTCGCTATAATCAAATCCAGCTGCTTCTACAGCAGTTTTCCAGCAAACCTCATGTGACTCCATGTCTTTCGTACCAAACATACGTACACCTTCTTGCATGATCGATATCAGCGAGATACGCAGCTCAGGAGTTTTCTCTGCCTGAGATAAAGGAAAATCAGCACCAGGATAACGAACGAAGTCAGGAATACGAATGAATTTCCGGTCGTCTTTATCCTTGGGGTTCATATACTCTGATGCTAAAACGCGGTCACCAAATGTACTTGCAACGATCTGGAGCGTTTCAGACCAGTTCTTTTTCTCTTCTTCCTCTGTTTTACCATAAACAACAGGCAAGTGACAGTTTGGATTTATCCCTGCATGCGCGTATGCATCTTGCACTGTCACAAATAATTTATTTTTACCAAGGTTCTGTAGCTGCGCTAAGAGCGGTTTGTTAAACTGATTGAAAAATCCCCTAACAGAAAGATCAAACGTTTTTTTATTTTGGTGCCTCTTGGCCCACTTATCATGAGCACTACGGAGTTCATGAACCATACGCTGTTTTGACCAGCGGTCATACATGGCCTGTAAATAATCCGTTGGGTTTGCGTGGTAGCGTTTGATTGTATATCGTATCTGCTTTTCCGAAAGACTAGGAATGATATACGAGATCTCCTGAACTGTTTTCTTCTTCCAGATACTTAATACGATGGCCAGAGCTTTTTGCTGGACATCCTCAAGCTCGTGAACCATCAGTTTCTCAAGAAGAGAAACCTGTTTCTCTGTAGGAACCTTAACTTGATTTTTTGCTTTTTTTTCTGCCATAATTAATTTTTGTTAGGATAAGATAAATTTTTCCGCAGTCCTATTTAGCCTATTTTAAGATGAAGTCGGAAATATTCGAAGAGTTTCTTGTAAACATGTTTTCCTGCGTTTTTTCCATAAATACCATGATTTCTTGTTGGGTAATACATCACATCAATAGGTTTATCAGCCTGAATACAAGCCTCAATAAACTTTGTTGTATTCTGCGCGTGAACGTTATCATCATGTGTGCCATGCATTAAAAGAAGTTTTCCTTTCAATCTATCTACGTAGCTTATTGTTGAGGTAGAGTCATATCCATCTGAATTTGTCTGTGGTAGACCCATATATCTCTCTGTGTAAGCGGTATCATAAAGCCTGAAGTCTGTTACGGGCGCTACCGCAACTCCAACATCAAACAGGTCCGCATTCTTTGTTAACATCAAACACGTGAAATAGCCACCTCCGCTCCAGCCCCATGCTCCTATTCGGTCTTTATCTACCAGACCTTCATCGATCAAATGCTGAACGCCTGTTGCATGATCTTTGGAAAGATAGTGGGCCATGTCACCATAGCTAAGGTTTTTAAAATCTCTACCTCTGCCTGACATTCCCCGCGCGTCCATTGAGAATACTATGTAGCCTTCTTTCGCTAAAAATTGCTGAAACCCTCCCTGCCAGCTATTGCGCACGATCTGAGTTCCCGGCATGCCGTAGCCATAGACAATTAGGGGATATGTCTTGCCTTCCTCATAATTTAGAGGGAGTGTGACAATACCGTTTAACACTGTCTCTTTATCATCCGCTAAAAAACGGATGATTGACGGCTTCGATATTTTGTTTTGATCAAAATCACTGAGATCTGTACTTCCTAGAGTTCGTATAAGTGTTCCATCGCTACTACGGTATTTAATTGTCCTAGGCTGATCAATGGATGAATAAGTATCAATAAAGGTGTTCCCATTGGGGTTCATTGACACAGAATGATTCCCTGGCTCAGGTGTTAGAAGTTTTAGACTTGTACCATCAAAACGCACAGAATACAGGTGATTATCTAAAACAGACTTTTTATTTGCCATGAAATAGATAACCTCATTCTGCTCATCAACGTGAACTACATTTTTTACTTCCCATTGTCCGCTAGTCACAGGAACGGTAAAACGGCCATCTGTTCTTTCTAGATATAGATGCTGATAACCATCTCGCTCTGAGATATGCAAGAAAAGACCATTCTCAAGGATCTGGTTTGTTTTGTGGAGTTCAACCCAGCCATATTGGTCAAATTCACTTAACCCATTAACTGTCCTACCACTTGAAATGTCCGCGTAGACCATTTGCCATTTTTTTTGCATTCTGTCTAGCTTCATTATCCATAGGTTTTCATTATCATACCACTCAAACCAAGGATAATAAACAGTGGTATCTTGATCAAGATTTATAAATTTCTTTCCACCGCCTTGGACATTTATAACCGCAATTTTAATTGAAGGGTTTCTACTCCCTGCTTTTGGGTAGAATACCTCTTGTATATCCGGATAGAGCTTCAGATCATCAATCATATTAAACCTACCTACTTCAGATTGATCCTCTTCGACGAAGGCAATGAACCTACTATCTGGTGACCACCTGTAACCATCATAACCGCTAAGCTCTTCCTCATATACCCAACCGAAATGACCATTTAATATGGTTTCAGAGCCTGTCCTTGTGAGTTTCTTCTCACGCTTACGATCAATGCTATATGCGTAAAGATTATTATCATCTCTTACATAAGAGACCCACCTACTATCAGGTGAAATTTTTACATTCCTCAGGTTATCATTTTTCTTACTGACTTTATGCAAAGACCTATCTTTCAATCTCAACAGATAATAAGTACCTTTATTTGAATGTCTCCAGATTCTATTCCGCTCAGATTGTAGAAGCATCCATTTACCATCCTCAGAAAAATTCCAGCGAATAACAGAGATATCTTTGCCCCTATAATTAAATACGCTGCTATCTAGGTAAATA
This sequence comes from uncultured Fidelibacterota bacterium, assembly GCA_902559415.1. Lineage (GTDB taxonomy): Bacteria > Fidelibacterota > Marinisomatia > Marinisomatales > UBA1611 > TMED80. The sequence goes on along the minus strand of CACEHW010000020.1, from coordinate 885 downwards.
ACTGTATCTCCAAGCGCAGGGTCGATCGTATAAAAAGATCTGCGATTTTCTGCTTTTCCCTTTACGATGAGTTTATCAGACCCCTTTTCCCATTTGTAATCGCCCATACTTGGATACTGAATATCTAGATTATAACTCACCTCCCACCATGGCAAAGGGTCAGCTGAAATGATGCTAAAAGCAATTAATGATGCGATTAGTATGCTATATTGTTTACATCTCATTTTTAAGCTTTTTTAAAAATTTAACCATCATATCGAAAGTTATTCTTTTCGTATTAACATTCCTAGGACTTGGATGGTAAGCACCATAAAGCACAACGCCACTAGGTAGCTCATACCCAACTCCATGTTTGAAGGGGTAGTCCTTCATTTTAATTTCATGAGAATTTCTTGTAAAATGCAAAAAAGACTCGAAACCTATTTTACCTAATCCTAAAACAATCTTCAAATTAGGCAAACATGAAATTTCCTTAGCAAGGAGCCCAGAACAATTATTTCTCTCCTCTGCAGTAGGCTTATCACCAGGCGGAACGCATTTTACTGCTACAGACATAAAACCATTAAGTTCAAGGCCATCATCGATTGCATAAGAATCTGGCTGATTTGCCATGCCAGCAGCATGCATACACTTGAATAAAAAATCTGCGGATTTATCACCGGTGAATACCCTCCCAGTGCGATTACCTCCATGAGCAGCTGGTGCTAAACCTAAAATAAGTAAATTAGAGTTTTCATCACCATAACCAGGAACAGGTTTACCCCAATAGTCCCAGTCCATATATGATTTTCTTTTTTGCTCAGCAATTTTTGTTCGAAACTCTACCAATCTAGCACATTTTACGCATGAAACTATCTCATTTCGCACTTTCTGAATATTTTGGTC
>CACEHW010000019.1 GCA_902559415.1 uncultured Fidelibacterota bacterium | reverse complement strand
TGAGTAACCTCAATATCTGAACTCATTCCGCTGTATACTGTCTCACCAGGATTTAAATCACGAGGAGTAACAGCAACACGAGCTTCGCCAGATTCAAGAGTCTTAAAAGGACTTCCCTCATTATCTGGTAGAAAACTATATGCAGTCACAGCAAAGTGATATGTAACACCATTAGACATCGGTCTTCCGCGAACTTCATCATAGTCAGTTGTGAAAAAACGTTGAACACCACTATCAGTACCAGTCTGCTTTGCAGCATCTACGACTAATCCCGTAACAGCGTCAATTGACGGATCTAAAATATTCTGAATTAAATTGACCTTATCATAAGTCGCAACCTTAACACCTTCACTTAAAGGAGATCCAGCACTTGGAAGCTGATAAACAACATAACCCTCAAATTCAAAACCAGCACTAACAGTTAGCTCTGTACTATTTACAGCGCTCTCATCAGAACCCCATTCTAGACCAACTGAACCATCCTGAGCAATGCCATGCACTGATGGGGTTGTTGGTGCACTAGGTAGAGAAAAACCTTGGTCATATGCATACTGCCCATAAAGATCATGAAATTTTGCAACCGATACTGATGAAACAGCATCTTGACCCATTCCACCAGCAAAACCCAATACAATATCAGCACTTCCGCCAAGAGCTAACTGGAAAGGACCACTAGCCATCGACATACGACGATCACCAGGAGGTAAAATATAACCATCGATCCAACCAGCACCTGAAACAGGGTCACCAGAGAGAGCAAATTTTGTGATCTCACCAGTAATATAATCTGTGTAAGGAACCTGTGTAGGGTATTCAGGTCTAGGGAGGAAACCTTCCATTAAATTGTACCACTGAAGGGAACCAGTGTAAGAACCTTGATCTGGATCACTAATCGCAGCACCAGCACCATAGTAAGCAAAAGAGGTCATACCAAGATAATTAGTTGAATCCCCATCTCCATCTACATCATAGGTATCTACTGGGCCTTGTAAAAAGTCGTACCCAGCAGCAGGACATGCAAGATTATAAATTCCATTGAATACTCCATCAAGTCTGTTACCATTGTAAACATAACCAAATGAGAGATCAACATCACAACCAACATAGTCATCTGTAAAATTTCCTAAATCTGGATCTGAAAAAAGAGCAAAATAAGTATCATCCATTGTAGCTCCATCAGGAGTATCAGGTGTACCCTTATAATGCATAGTAGCTTTTTTAAATATAACATTTCCTAAAGGATCTGATGCACCAAAAGCATAACCCCAAAGTGTAATTTGAAGCTCTATACCAATAGCATCTGCACCACCAAGACCAGGAGCAGTATCAAGATATCCAGTACTATCTCCATTAGCATCAACAATTAGCGGAACATCGTTAGCAACAGTCCAAACTGTTTGATCAGCACCAGGATAACCCGGAACATCTACCGCAGGATCATATGCTTCATTACCATCAACATCATGATAAGGAGCACCCCAAGCAGCTGGCCAGTTCATCCAGTCAAACTCATACTGCCCTTTAACAGTAGCAATTTGAGTAGCTGTAACGTCACCAGTACCAACTGAATAATAGTTAGCTGCATCAACAGTTAAGTCAGCAGTTGCCCAATCAGTTCTTACGCGCCACACGTGATTATTAGCTGGATCATCAGCACCTAAGGTTTTACCATTAGCATCACTAATGATACGGCCTGGCTTCATACCATGACGATATGCCGATCCACCAATTCTAATATCTTGACCAACTGGACCTGCAAGCGATCCATCATCTTGAACAACATCTTTTACCTTAGAACCCCAAAGCATACCAGATGCGTAAATAGCACCACCTGTGAAAATAGGGTAGTCTGCTTGTGTACCGTTAGGACTTCCAGCTGTGGTGTATGCACCATCAGCACCAATCCAGTAAGCAACATTGTTAATATTGACTACAGATATTTGCGGGCTTTGGTTTTCCATTCCATCTGCGATTTTTGCAGTGCTAATACCAGAATCTCCTGACATTTCTTTTGCAAAAAGACCGGAAAGAAACAGAACACTAGTAGCCACAATCATTTTAAGATTATTTTTCTTCATGGTTGTTATACCCTCTTCTTTATTTTTATTTATATTTACTCTTTTTATCATTTTAGAAACTTACAGATACACCCATTTTAACAATCTGTGGCTCAGCAAATACGTCCTGACCAAAATCGTTACGGTAGTGTTGTCTGTTTTCAAGATTTACGTTTCTATAAAGGTCAACATAATTTTGACCATTAGCAGCAACGATCTCGTTACTTAATTCTGGGTTAGTTAGGAAACCATCATCGTATGCATTCCCAGAACGAGAGTAAACATTAATTACATTTTTTGTATCAAAAAGATTTGTCACATATGCGAAAAGTGTAACACCCACGCCGCCAAGAGATAAGTTGTAATCAACTTTTAGATTAGCATATCTCTGCCATGGAGTAGTTGAAGATCCTACTGGCTCACCAGGCTGACGAGAACGAGCATCTTGTAAAAGCGCACCTTCATCAGCAGCTCTCTGACCCATTCCGCCACCACTCAAAGTGTATGGATGTCCACTGTTAAATTTATATTCGAGGTTTACACCTAATCCGCTGAGCAAACCATCATCTGCACCAAAACGATAATCGACCGCTAAAGCACCACGATGTTTATTGTGGTAATAAAGAGGTGAGATCATTAATGGTGGCGGACTTAAAGCATCTTGAGAAAGGTTACCAGCAGCAGTATTAGGATCACTGTTGATTCCCCTAGCATCAGACCAGGTGTAAGAAGCAAATGTCTGCAAACGACTTACTCTGCGAGTTCTTAATGTGAACTCAAACCCATTTACAGTTGTGAAATCACCATTGTCATAGTACATCGCATCACTAGCGACTCCGTATTCGTTATTCACCTCTACTTCTTCATTCTTAGCGATCACAATCTGACCAGTAGTATTCTTCGCAAAAGCAGTTATATCAATAGCTGCTTGAGGAAGAAACTGATAACTCATACCAACCTCATACTGTGTGGTCTCGATTGGATCTAGATCAAAGCCCATTGGATCCGGAGTATAGTTCTGTCCACCCCAAACTAGATTCATATATCGAGGAGAAGAATAAGGAAGATCAAGCTCAGGCATCTGTGCAAATTTACCATACTGCAAGTGGAATACTGTTTCGTCAGAAACAGGGAACGCAAAACCAATACGAGGTTGCATAACTGTCTTAACATCTGACTCTGAAAATTCAGAAGCAATAATACCCTGGTTTGTTTGATCCCAACCCGGATTTGCTGGATCATTCATTTTCCAATCATCCATCATAAAATTATCAATTCTAACGCCAGCACTAATTACCAAGTCACCAGCCTCAAATTTATCATTAACATAAATAGATGTGACTGTCGGCTCTCTAGGACCAACCCAATCATCATCAATTTCATTACCATAATCATCATAACCGATTTGACCACCACGATTACTTAATGCTAAAATATTATTAACATCTGCATTGGTACCACTCACTGCTTGTTCTCTTGTATACGCACCATCAACAATACCTTTGTTGATGTTATACATAGCAGCGGTGCTCAGATTGTAACTACGATATGAGTATTTTTTATAATCAAAACCAGCTCTAATTTCGTGATCACCTCTTTGCCAAATTAAACCAGCATCAACTCCAAATGAATTACGCTGACTCATACCCCAACCAGTAGTAACATCACCAGGTCTTGCAAATGCAAAAGAATTTGCAACATAGTAATCAGCTGGAGAAGTATATGTTTCACCTGGAACTGCAAAAGTAGTATTACCACCAGCCCAGTAAGAAGCATCTACGCCCATTGACGCAACAGTTGATGAATCATAGTAGCCAAGAGCCTTCGAAAAATCTCCACTACCAAAAGCACCATCAAAATATTCATAATTTCTATTTAAGGTAAAAAATCCAGCATTAATAACCATATTAGGATTTAAGAAATAATTTGCACGTACGTTGATCATATTTAATGTGCGTTCAGCTTCACCCAATCTTGCATTGTTAAACATATTGTAAATTGGTGAATAATTAAACTCACGTGTTTGGTTATCAACAACACCTGAAACTCTTAAGTTTAAAGCCCCATCCATTAGCGATGCAACAGCAGTTGCATTTACTTTTAGATCGTCTTTTGCTCTGTGAGCAATACCATCTTTACCACCTGAATCAAATTTGATTGCAATTGCATCCCCATCAGGAGTTACACCCGCTACAGCTGTAGGCATAGCTTCACCATCATTAATTTCAAAATCTGTCCAATAAGTAGGATCCCAGTCATCAACATGCTTACTATTGATCGCAACAAAAGTTTTGATATTACTTCCAATCGGAACGTTTACAGTAGCTGTAAGGTCAGATAAACCATAATCACCAGTTTCAAACCTAACGTCACCACCAACAGTACTTGAACCTGTTTTTAGTGTTTGTCTTATTACACCAGAGTTTGCACCACCAACATGAGCACCATAACCACCAGCCTCTACTGAAATCTCAGCAATCGCTTCTGGAATAGCAGCAAATTCAAAACCAGTGTTAATGACATCAGTAATTGCTGCACCATCAAGGGTGTAAGCAACCTCTTCAGCTCTACTACCACGAACAGAAATTCTTCCATTTGTGATATTTACACCAGGTTGCAGATCAAGAACTCCGACGACACTTCTTGAAGCAGAGTTACGAATCTCTTGCTCTCCAATACTACGAACTGAATTTGTAGCACTAGGCTCAATTAATCTTTTTTCACCAACGATTGTCACAACTTCACCCTCAACTGCAGAAGTTTGCATTGCAAAATCAAGTGGCGTAGTTAAGCCAACTTTTACTTCTACGTTAGATTGAGTATTGCTTTGATAACCGATATAAGAAACTGTTACACTGTATGTTCCGGCGTCTACACCAAGTATAGTATATCCACCATCACCATCAGTAGCAGCACCTTTCGCTGTACCATCTATTACGACGTTAGCACCAACCAGTGGTTGTCCGTCTGCTGAGCTTACCGTTCCTCTTACCTTACCTGAAGTCTGAGACCAGGATAAAGATAAAAGCATAGTTAGAGCAACTAATTTAGAGATTTTTCTCATTTTTCTGCCTCCAATTTATATTTAACAAATTTTCTTTCAAGTTCTTTGGGCTTGAGTAAAAAGGGGGAATAAATCACCCTTTTTTCTTTGGTATTAACGAGCGAATAGCGTGTACCTATCCGCATCACCCCAAGAACGAATACAATAAACATAACCGCTGAAAACGATGCATGTCAAGGTTATTTTTAAAGTTTTTTAACCACTTTATACACATTATATATATGTAGGCTGTTTTTAAAGTGTTAAATTTCTAAAACTTTCAATACATTTTCGGGTGGCCGCCCAATAACCGCACCCAAATCTGAAATTATAATTGGCCGTTCCATTATTTTTGGAAATTTTGACATAGCTTCAAAAAGATCATCGTCTTTTTCCAGCTTGCCGGCAAGATTATTATCTTTGAATTCAGCCTCATTTTTTCTTACAAATTCTTTGGGGCGCACTCCAAGACTTTTAGCAATATTCTCTAAATCAACCTTATCCAGAGGGGTTTTTAGATATTCAATAACTTTAGGTTCAACCCCATGTTCTTTGATAATTTGTAAAGCCTGCCTACTCTTACTGCATCTCGGGTTGTGGTAAATTTTTACTTTGCTCATATCATTCCCTCAAAAATACCTGTGTCTTTGTTTTTTATAACTTTATCATAGGTAAAGACCCTTCCATTCATTGCCACATATACTCCTTTTGTAAGAGTTTGTACATAAGCTAATGCACTCGCAATGTTAAACAGCCCATCAGAAGTACCGAATTTATAAGGGATCATTGCACCGGTCAGCACTATTGTTTTATTTAGTTTTTTTAATCCTAACTCCCTTGCCGTATCTGTCATTGTATCTGTCCCATGTGTAATAACAATATGATTTTCTTTAGATTTTATACATTTTTCAACAATTAATTTGCGATCACTATCCTTCATATCTAAGCTATCTAGCATCATCAAGGTTTCAATACTTACATCAACCTTCGAACGACCCAGCTTCAGTATTTCATTCATATGAGTGTCCTTGAAATAAAGCTTCCCATTTTTTTCATCATAATCCTTATCAAAGGTCCCTCCGGTAACAAAAATTTTTATCATACTAGAATACTTCCACTGAGCTATTGTAAGGCTTTTTATTTAAAATTGGTACTTCTGCGTTTTCAGCGGGGAAGCCTATTGGGATAAGCAAATAAGCTTTTTCATTTTTTGGCCTTTCAAGAATTCGCTCTAAAAAGCCCATAGGGCTCGGTGTGTGGGTTAGAGATACTAAACCAGCATTTTGCAATGCCATAAGCAGAAACCCACAAGCTATGCCAACAGACTCGTTTACATAATAGTTTTTCCTTTTACCCCTCTCACTATTATCATATGACTGCCTAAATACAATAATTAGAGCTGGCGCGACTTCAAGGAAAGGCTTATTCCAATCAGTCCCAAATTTATTTAAATCTTTCAACCAGTCTTCTGTCGCTCGCTCCTCATAAAATTTCTTTTCTTCTTCCTCAGCTGCAATTCGAATTTTCCTTTTAATATTTTCATCTTTTACAACAACAAATTTCCACGGTTGTTTGTTTGCACCTGAAGGTGCTGCCATAGCAGTTTTTAAAACATTTTTAATCACCATATCAGGTATTTCCTCAGAAGAAAAATCTCTTATACTTCTCCTTTTTAAAATTTCTCTCATTAATTCATTTGAATGGGCTATCATATCTTGGGAGCTTTTCTTTTTAAAGCTATATCTTTCAAATTTCATGATTTATATCTTCATTTTCATTAGCTCAAATATAGGCATATGATTAAAAATTGTTTAATAAGAAAACAACTGACATAATATTAATGAACAATTTTTCATAAATTTAAAATATTAAATAACTAATTAAACTTTATGAAGCACACTTTGCGAATCACATTGGGTATTATTTTAGTCATTATAGGGATGATTGGGGGACTGATCCCCATATTCCAAGGCTGGATTTTTGGAATCCCAGGTCTAATTATTCTAGCAGATTATTTCCCACCAGTAAAGCGGCTTCTAAACTGGGCTAAAAAAAAATCTGGCTACAAAGAAAAAACTCCTAACTCGTAAGAATAGAACTTTAATTGAAGTTTCAGTTTGATTAATGTTTGATATCGTTTTTTTAACACTTTCAAAGTTTTTATAAAATAACTCTACAAGATCACATACTATGTCACAAACTTCTTCAAAAATAACTGCAATTGTCGGAGCTCAATGGGGTGATGAAGGTAAAGGTAAAATAACTGATTTTTTTGCTGGTGAAGCTGATTATGTAGTCCGCTTTCACGGTGGGAATAATGCAGGGCACACTGTAATTGTTAATGGCGAAACATATAAGTTGCACTTAATCCCTTCAGGTGTCCTATACGATCATCCAACAAGCATCATTGGCAATGGTGTGGTTATAGATCCAGCTGCTTTAATAAAAGAAATTAAATACCTTCAAGCTAAAGGCGTTGACCCAAAATTAAAAGTGAGCGATAGAGCTCACATTATTTTACCATATCATATTGAAATGGATATTGCCCTAACTCAATATCAAGGTAATCTTGCTGCTGGAAGTACAAAAAGAGGAATTGCGCCAGTCTATGGTGACAAAATGTACAGACATGGGATTAGAATGATAGACCTTCTGGAGCCTGAAGTATTCAAAGAAAAACTAGAGAAAGCTTTTAATTTTAATCTAACGATAATAAAAGCATTTGGCCATTCTTCCAATCTTAATAAAGATAAAATATATAATGAGTATGTAAAATTTGGAGAATTTTTAGCTCCTTATATTTCGGATGTTTCTGTTGATCTATATAATTCATATCAAAAAGGAGAATCTATTTTATTTGAGGGTGCTCAAGGAATCAGTCTTGATGTTGACCATGGTGTATATCCCCATACTACTAGTAGCAATACCGTTGCTGGGCACATTTCCTCAGGAACAGGAGTTACTTTTGGGGAAATAAACAGAATAATTGGGGTAACAAAAGCATACCTCAGCAGAGTGGGTCAATCTCCTCTTCCTTCTGAACTCGATGGAATTGAAGCAGAAACGCTTAGAGATAAAGGCAGGGAATATGGTACAACTACTGGTAGACCTAGAAGAGTTGGGTGGCTTGACCTAGTACAAGTTCGCCAAGCAGTAAGAACAAATGGTCTTACTGAAATTGTGCTTACAAAACTTGATATATTATCTGGGTTTGAAGAGATCCCTGTTTGTTACGCGTATAAAATAAAAAATAAAATAATAACAGAAATGCCGGCATCTTTGTCGGATTTCAGAAATGCTAAACCTATTTACAAAAACTTAAAGGGCTGGGGTGAGTTGACTCCGGATATGATAGAGAAAGGATTTAGTGCTCTTCCGCAAACACTGAGAGACTACGTTAAATACATTGAAGACCAAATCAATTGTAAGATTACAATCATTTCAATGGGTCCACAAAGACATGAAACTATCCTTCGTTGATCGATGAGTTTTACGAATGAAACGATAGATCTCTCAGGGTTAAATAATAACCAAATAAAAAGTAAACTTTCTGAGCTTAATATTGCTCTAACTCCTGAAGAAGGTAGAAAAATACAAGAAGAAATGCTTGGTCGCCCCGCTTCCATTGCAGAATTAGTACTTTTTTCAATTCAAGGGTCAGAGCATTGTTCGTATAAAAGTAGCCGTAATCACCTTAAACAATTTATAACAGAAGGACCAGATGTTGTCCTAGGCGCAAAAGAAGACGCCGGCGTTGTGGCAATTGCAAAAGATAATTCAGGTAAGCGCTGGTGCATTGTAATGAGCCATGAATCTCATAATCATCCCTCGCAGATAGTCCCATATGAAGGTGCTGCTACAGGAGTTGGTGGAAATGTCAGAGATGTTTTATGTATGGGCGCAGAGGTTATTGCCTGTTCAGACTCTTTCAGGTTTGGTGATATAAATCATAATAAAACAAAATGGATTCATGATGGAGTGGTGGCTGGTGTTGCCGGGTATGGGAACCCACTAGGAATACCAAATATAGGTGGAGATATTTATTATAACAGTGGCTATAATGATAATTGCCTGGTCACATTGGTAACGCTAGGAATTGTAAGAGAGGACCATATCATTCACTCTTATGCTCCTAAAAACGCTGATGGTTATGATTTGATTCTAATTGGTAAGCCAACTGACAATAGTGGTTTTGGAGGTGCGAGCTTTGCATCATTAGAGCTTGAAGAAGAAAAAAAGGAGCAAAACAAAGGAGCGGTACAAGAACCAAATGCATTTTTAGAAAGACACCTCTTAAAATCAACTTATGCTTTGTTTGAATATTTCCAAAAAAATAATTTATGTGAAGAGATTGGCTTCAAAGATTTAGGTGCTGGCGGCGTTGCATGTGCAAGCGTTGAGCTAGCAGAAACATCAGGGTATGGCTCTGAAGTATGGCTTGATAATGTCCATATTGGAATGGAAGATCTGCACCCAAGCGTATATCTGTGCTCTGAAACTCAAGAGAGATTTATGTGGGTATGCCCTCCTAGTATAACTCCAAAAATTATAGATCATTATAATACTAAATTTGATTTACCAACTGTATCATCTGGGGCAAAAGCATCGGTTATAGGAAAAATCCGTGATAATAAAAACTATGTTGTACATAATAGGGATGAAAAAATTGTTGATGCCCTAGCTGAAGAGGTTACAAAAGGGTTTCTTTATGATAGGGAGTTCCAAAGTCCAAATCATACTTTTAGAGAACCAACTATTTCATCCCCTAACAACTTTAACAAAATATTAATAGATATGATCTCCCATGAAAACATAGCCTCAAAAAGTGTAGTTTATGAATCTTATGATAAGCAAGTGCAAGGCAGGACTATCATAGAAGCAGGAATGAGCGATGCTGGAGTTATGGCTCCTTTTAATAGTGAAAAATATCCAAAAGAAATACAGAAAGTTGGTATTGCTCTTTCGACAGATCACAATCCAAATCAAAGTAAGATAAATCCATACCTTGGAGGCGTAAACGCTACTCTTGAATCTATGAGAAATGTTGCATCTGTTGGAGCGACTCCGCATGCAATGTCTGATTGCCTATGTTTTGGGAATCCAGAAAAACCGCATCAAATGTGGGAGTTTGTTGAAGCGGTTCGAGGTGTTTCAGATACATGTAAAAAAATGAAATTAAAGGAGCATCCCGACTCCCCCACTCCTATCATTGCTGGCAACGTAAGTTTTTATAATGAATCAAAATCTGGCTCTATACCGCCGAGTCCTATTATTAGTTGTTTAGGAAAAATCAATGATATTAGCAATGTGATAACAATGTCTTTTAAATCACCCGATTCAAAGATTTTTATGATTGGTAAAAGAAAAGATGAACTAGGCGGTAGCTTGTACTACAGTCTCCACAAAGAACTTGGAGCTAATGTCCCAAACCCAAATATAGATGAAGTAAAAAATCAAATTTATGCAATTACTGACAGCATTGATAATAACCTTATTAATGCATGTCATGATATTTCTGATGGAGGAGTTGCGGTCACATTATCAGAAATGACCTTTGAAAATAATATAGGATGCTCTGTTAATATTCCCGGGAAATTGTCTTTTGAAAAATTACTTTTCTCAGAAACTGGAGGGTTTATAATTGAGGTCATTAATTCTAATGTAGATGCAATTAAAAAAACATTCCAGAACTATGATTTAGAAATAGATTTAATTGGAAGGACTACAAAAGAAAAATATATCAAAATTAATAATAAGATTGATTTAAACACTGAAGAAGCAAAAAAGCTTTGGCTTAGCGGGCTTCGTGATAAAATAAAATAATGAGTAAAAAGAAAATAGATTATAAATCAGCAGGTGTTGACATTGATGCCGGTAATAATGCTGTAGAGCTGATCAAAGATAAAGTAAAAAGCACCCATTCAAAAGAAGTACTAACTGGAATTGGGAGTTTTGGCTCTCTATTTAACTTGAGAGATATTTTAGTAAAATATAAAGAACCTGTTCTGGTCCAAAGTATAGATGGTGTTGGCACTAAAACAATTATTGCTAGAAAAATGAATAAATTCAATACCATTGGGATAGATCTTCTTAGTGCATGTGCAAATGATATTTTAGTAATGGGTGCAAAGCCACTAACATTCCTGGATTATATAGCAAATGACAAACTTAAGCCTAAAATTGTTGCTGAAATTGTAGAAGGGATGGCTCATGCATGTAGAGATACAGGCGTTTCACTAGTTGGGGGTGAAACAGCAGAAATGCCAGATACATACCTGCCTGGAGAGCATGACCTAGTCGGCATAATAACCGGCATTGTTGATAAAGAAAAAATAATTACAGGTGAAAATATTTTACCAGGAGATATACTTGTTGGCCTACCTTCAAATGGGCTCCATACAAATGGGTACTCATTAGCCAGGAAAATATTCTTTGAAAGTGAAAAATATAATGTTGATACATATATAGATTCATTAAAAAGTACAGTTGGAGAGGCATTACTCAAGCCGCATATTAATTACACAAACCATGTTTTTAAAGTATTAGAAAAAAATATAGAAATAAAGGGTGTCGCGCATATTACAGGTGGGGGCCTAACTGAAAATATCCCCCGTATTTTACCAGATAATTGTTCAGTAAAAATCAAGAAAGACACTTGGCCAAAATTAGGATTGTTTAGTGTTTTACAAAATTTAGGTAACGTAGATGAGGATGAAATGTACCGCGCATTCAACATGGGCATTGGTATGGTTTTCATTGTAGACAAAAATTCAATTAAAAACATTAGAGGCGCACTCGATAGCATAACGCAGGTCTATGAAATTGGCGAAGTAATAGAAGGAAAAAATATTGTTTTTTATGATTAAAATTTTCGTAATGTCACTCAGAAAATAAAAAGAGATATTTATGCAGAATGATACAAGTACTTTACCAGAGTTAAACCTAAGGGTTATTGTTTTGGGGTTAGCCCTTTCTGTGATCATGGGTTCTGCGAATGTTTATCTAGGCCTCAAAGCTGGCATGACTGTATCTGCCTCTATCCCGGCAGCAGTAGTTGGAATGTTAGCTCTAAAATATTTTTCTAGAATGAGCGGGAACCCCTCTTCAATCCTTGAAGCAAACCAAATACAAACCGCGGCATCTGCAGGAGAGTCTCTAGCTGCTGGAATAATTTTTACCATGCCTGCTTTAATTTTAATTGGTGTTTGGCAATCCTTTGATATGTATCTGACAACCGTTATTGCTTTCACTGGTGGACTACTTGGTATTTTATTTATGATACCAATGAGACAAGTATTCATTGTAAAAAATGAAGACAACCTTCAATACCCGGAAGGATTAGCTTGCGCTTCGGTCCTTGAAGCTGGTCAAGATTCAACAGATTCAGATAGCGCATCCGCAATAATAAAAGGTGCCTTAGTTGGTGGAACCTTTAAAGGTTTAATTTCTTTTGTCGGGTTGCTCAAAGGCAATCTCGAAACTGCATTACTCAGCGGAAATAGAATTTTCTTTTTTGGTGGAGATATTTCACCTGCATTATTAGCAGTTGGCTTTATCGTAAGACTCAATATTGCCGTTCTAATTTTCATTGGTGGTTCGATAGGCTGGCTAATTGGTATTCCACTTTTAGGGGGTGGTTTAGAATTTGCGGCCCACCCTGCTGACGGTGCCTGGGAGCTTTGGTCTACGAAAATAAGATATGTCGGTGTTGGTGCAATGGTTATAGGTGGTATGGCATCTATTTTTAAAGTTAGGAAAGGTCTAGTGGATGCAATAAAAGTACTACGAAAGACTCAAGTAGAGTCCAGTCAAAAAAATATTCCTCTAAATGAACGTAACATCCCTGCAAAAGCAATTAATATGTTCTCAGCAATTGCAATTATTCTAGTTGGAGGTGTTTATTTTTATATTACAAATAATATTGTTATCGCCGCCTTTACTACAATAATTATGATTTTAATGGCTTTCTTTTTTACTGCCGTGGCATCTTATATCGTCGGCTTAGTTGGGAATTCAAATTCGCCAGTGTCAGGGATGACAATTACAGCTGTACTGTTTACAGGGGGGCTTCTATATATTTTTGGTTTTTCTGGGACTGAGGGTATGGTAGCAACTCTGGGGGTTGCAGCTATAGTATGTTGTGCAGCTTGCACTTCTGGTGATGTTTGTAATGATTTAAAAACAGGTCAAATCGTTGGCGCTAGTCCTTACAGACAACAAATAATGCAAATTGCAGGCGTTGCAGTTGCGTCACTTGTGATGGCACCAATCATGCAATTACTTCATGAAAATACTCCTGGGGGAATTGGCGGAAGAGAACTAGCTGCGCCACAAGCAGGGCTCTTTGCAAGTTTAGCAAAAGGGTTTTTTGGAGATGGGGTCCTTCCATGGAATATGGTTTTAATTGGATGTGCATTAGGAGCTATTATTCTTGTCATTGATTATATTTTAGAAACAAAAAGCAGCAGCTTTCGTCTTTATCTTATGCCTGTTGCAGTTGGGATATATCTCCCATTTGGTTTGTCTACACCAATACTAATTGGCGGACTAATGGCTCATTTTATTTTATCAGAAAACAAATCAAAAGCTGAGCCTGATAGTATACTTCAGAGAGGGATTCTTTTATCTTCAGGGTTAATTGCAGGTGAATCACTGATGGGTATTTTATTAGCTTTTATTGCTGGCGCAGGAATACAAAATCTTGATCTAAATTTAGATCCAACTTTAGTTAGTGCTCTTACTTTTGTAATCGCTCTAATTACGATTTACTGGGTGTACATTCAATCTAAACCAAAGACCATATAATTAAATTATAATTTTCTCCAATCTTTTCGGAAATTTTTATAGTCAGAATCTTGCAAAACAAACTCTAATAAATAGTGTACTAAAGGTCTACTGTCTTTCATTATAAGTACTATCTCGCTTAGAGTTAGCCACTTACACTTTGTAATGCCCTCTTTTTTTTCAGGCATCATTTTTGATTTAGAATCACCTAAAAACCTAATTAAATACCACGAGGTTTCTTTTACAAAAGTATTACCTCTAACCTTAACATTGTCATGTGTAGGAATTAATGGCTTAATGACTTCTAAATCTTTTTTATTTATTCCAGTTTCTTCAAAGATCTCTCTAATTGCTGCTTCCTTTTTTTTATCACCTTTTTTTAATCTTCCTTTTGGAAACTCCCAGCGCCCATTTTTCTTTATAAAAAGGATTTTTTTGCCATGCACAACCACACCACCGGCAGCTTTAATTTTATTCCCCAATTATGTGCTCCCTTTTAACTTATAGAGCAGCTCATATTGTTCTTTTGTTAAATTCTTAAACTTTACTCCATCTACAGCAATATCATATTCCGCGATTTCTTTTGACCACTTTTTATCTTTAAGGACTTTTTTCCCTTTGTAATCAAAACTAGCAAGCACATATCGCATAGCATTTAACCTAGCTATCATTTTATTGTCAGAGTTAATTACTACCCAAGGATTTTTATTAGGCTCACTATTTGAAAAAACCTGATCTTTATAATGGGTGAAAAGATCCCATTCTTTTGCGGCTTTTAAATCATTCTCGCTAAGCTTCCAATATTTAAGTGGACTATTCTGTCTAAACGCAAACCTCTGTTGCTGGTTTTCTTTTGATACTGATAAATAAAATTTTATTAATAGTAACCCGTCGTCAATGTGCTTCTTTTCCCAATTATTAACATTTTTCATGAAGTAATTGTATTGTCTCCCCGTGCAATATCCCATTGCAGGTTGAATGAGACCTCTTGTGTACCAGGATCTATCAAAAAAAACCATCTCACCTTTATTAGGTAAAAGCTTATCATAGGTCTTAAACCACATTCTATTTTGAGTAGAGGTCGGAACGCCTAATTCAACTACCCTCATCGTTTTAGGTATCAGGTTCTCAATAAAACGCTTTATAGTAGCTCCCTTCCCTGCTGCATCTCTTCCTTCAAAAACGATAGCCAGCCTTTTATCAGATTGAATTACCCATTCTTGCAACTTCAATAGTTCAATTTGGAGTCGTCTTTTCTCTTTTTGATAGCTCTTAAGAGTAAGCTCTTTATATTTTGTTCTGTTATAAATAATCATTAATTAATGCTCAATAAAATCTAATACTAAAATTAAACAATCTATATTATTGCTTTAATTATACAGATTTATTTTTAACTAGAATTTGTGTTATTAAGTTCCAGCTCTTTTCTTAAACAATGCATAATAATTTCGCTATATGATAATAAATATTGGTGTAGTTCAATTCCCTGGCTCAAATACAGAAAGAGA
The DNA here is from genome assembly GCA_902559415.1 of uncultured Fidelibacterota bacterium. Lineage (GTDB taxonomy): Bacteria > Fidelibacterota > Marinisomatia > Marinisomatales > UBA1611 > TMED80. The sequence continues at coordinate 4,291 of CACEHW010000019.1, read as the reverse complement.
AACTTTTCTTGCTATTCAAAGAGCTAATATGAACCCCTTAGAAATTTTATGGAATTCTGATTTAGAGTTAGTCCAAAAGTGTGATGGATATATAATTACTGGAGGATTTTCCTATGAAGATCGATCAAGAGCTGGCGTCATTGCATCACTTGAACCCATAATGGATGTATTAAAAAATGAATCTAAAAAAGGGAAGCCAATATTTGGGATATGTAATGGTGCTCAGATATTAGTAGAGTCTGGCTTAGTCCCTGGACCCTCAAATAATAAAACATCAATTGCCTTAGCAGATAATAAACGTATTAAAGATGGTTCTATAGTTGGAACTGGATATTACAATGCGTGGTCAAAGCTCAAGCTATCTGTACCAAATAACAGCAATGCTTTCACTAGGCACCTATCTGAAGAAGAGATGATTAACATCCCCTTTGCACATGCTGAAGGGAGGTTTATTATACCTGAAAAACTGCTAGAGGAAATGAAGACAAACCATCAAACAGTTTTTAGATATTGTGATGATGATGGAGGAATATCAGAAGAATTCCCAACCAACCCTAATGGCTCCATTTATAATCTCGCAGCAGTATCAAATAATTATGGGAATGTCTTGGCAATGATGCCACATCCTGAGAGAACTGAATTAGGAGATAAACTATTTTCTTCAATGAAAGAGTACATTGAAACATCTGTTCCGATGAATGAAAAAAAAATATCTTACACGCCAACTGAAAAAACAATTGCTAATTATGAGCCGCATGAAAATTCAAATGTTTGGATCGTTGATTTAATCATCACAGATAATGAGGCAGTTTCGGTCCAGAATGCACTTCAACAAAGAGGTTTTAATGTAGAGGTGAGTAAACAAACTCATTGGGAAATTAGTTGCTCAAAAAATTCTACTGCTACTTTAAAACAGATTGATGATTCAGGAGAACTATACAATTCTAACAAAGAATATTTAAGTAATTTACCAAAAGAGAAGAAAACCATATCTGTATTAATACGTCAAAAAGAAGACGTTCACTGTCAAAAGAAATTTGATTCATTAACACAGAGATTTAAAATACGTGATTTATTACAATTAAAACGCGGAGTGGTCTGGAACATCACTATAAAAAATGCTAACTTCAGTTCTATTTTTAATGACATTTTAGATACAAACATATTACATAACCCATTATCACATGAATGTTTTAGAATCAGTTAGCCAATATAAAGACAGGATTTCAGCCGAACTAAGCAATACGCTCACGGTAACAGACCTTGGAGAAATCTCAAAAAAAACGGGCAAAGTTAGAGATCAATATGACCTCGGTAAAAACCTTGCTTTAATTACTACAGACCGGCAAAGCGCATTCGATAGAGTTCTAGCAGCTATCCCTTTTAAGGGACAAGTTTTAAACCTTGCAAGTGCCTGGTGGTTTGAAGAAACAAAACACATAATAGATAATCATGTTGTAAGTGTTGCTGACCCAAATGTAATTCTTGCAAAAAAATGTAAGGTTTTCCCAATTGAATTTGTAGTGCGAGGCTTTATCACTGGCAGTACTAGCACATCTCTTTGGACAGTGTATAATAATGGAGACCGCGAGTATTGTGGGAATATTCTTCCTGAAGGGTTAAAGAAAAATGAAAAATTAAAAGACAATATGCTCACCCCTACTACAAAAGAAGAAGAGCATGACCGCCCAATTTCTCCAGAAGCTATTGTAAATGAAGGTTGGATGACCCAAGAAGATTGGGATTTCTGTAGTGAAAAAGCATTAGAACTTTTTGAGTTTGGCCAAAAAAAAGCAGCTGAAAATGGTATGATTTTAGTAGATACAAAATATGAAATGGGCAAAGATGAAGATGGAAATATTTTACTTATTGATGAAATACATACCCCCGATAGTAGTCGCTATTGGATAGCAGATAGTTATGAAAATCGTATCTCTAAAGGTAAAGAACCTCAAAATATTGATAAAGAATTCCTAAGACTATGGTTTGTTGATAATTGTGACCCTTATAATGATAAAGATTTACCGCCGGCTCCTGATGAACTAGTTATTGAACTGTCAAGCAGATACATTTATTTATATGAAACCATAACAGGAAGTGTATTCCCATTCCCGAATAAAGGAAAATCTGTAACAGAAAGAATTAAAGAAAACTTGAAAGATTATATAAAATGAAAACAATATTGATTATGGGTTCTACCTTTGATGAACCTCATGCAAAAAAAATAACAGACAAGCTGGATGAGTATAACATCCCCTGGGAGCAACATGCTGCTTCGGCGCATAAGCAACCTCTAAAGGTTTTAGAAATTTTAGAAAGCAATAAAGATGAGAAAGACATTATTTACATTACTATAGCGGGTAGATCTAATGCCTTATCTGGTTTTGTTGCTGCAAATTCTAAGTTCCCTACATTGGGGTGTCCTCCTTTTTCTGATAAAGCTGACATGCTAGTCAATATTCATTCCACACTACAGATGCCAAGCCAAACACCTGTTCTGACGGTAATAGACCCAGGAAACTGTGCCCTTGCCGTCAAAAGAATCTTTGGTGTCTGAACCGTTAAAAGCTATTTCCCCACTTGATGGGAGGTACTTTAAAAGTACAGAATCTCTTTCTGAATATTTTTCAGAACATGCACTAATAAGATATAGGACTAAAGTAGAAATAGAATACCTTATTTCTCTTTCTTTAGAGAACGGAATACCAGAGCTAAAACCATTCTCCAAAAAAGATCAACAAAAACTGCGTAAAATATATAACTCCTTTAATCTCGATGATTCAAAAAGGGTGAAAGCAATTGAAATTGCTACAAATCACGATGTTAAAGCAGTCGAATATTTCATTCGAGAAAAGTTAGAAAAATTAAATAAAAAAAGAATCTTTCCGTGGATTCATTTTGCTCTTACATCTGAAGATGTAAATAATTTATCTTACTCATTAATGTGGCAAGAAGCATTCAAAAATGAATTTCTACCAACCCTCAATGATGTTATAAAAAAATTAAAAACTATCAGTAAGCAATTCTCTAAAACCCCCATGTTAGCACTCACACACGGCCAATCAGCAACACCAACAACATTCGGAAAAGAAATCTCAGTTTTTGTACATAGGCTAAATAGGCAGCACACATATATGAAAGGACATACTCTTTTAGGAAAGTTTGGCGGCGCAACAGGTACTTGGGCGGCGCACTCACTTGCATACCCAAAAGTAAATTGGTTACGCTTCACGAAAAAGTTTGTTACTTCATTAGGGCTTGAAGCTAACTTAGTTACCACCCAAATAGAACCACATGATTCCGTCATAGAAAGCTATCATTCAATTATAAGAACAGATAATATTTTAATTGATCTATGTAGAGATATTTGGTCATATGTAAGTAGGGGGATACTGAAACAAAAAAAAGTCCCGGGAGAAGTTGGGTCCTCTACAATGCCCCATAAAATTAACCCTATTCAATTTGAAAATGCTGAGGGAAACCTTGGATTAGCAAATGCAATGCTAGGACATCTTTCAAATAAATTGCCCATTTCAAGAATGCAACGAGACTTGACTGACAGTACAACTCTCAGAAACCAAGGCATTGCTATGGGCTATAGTTACCTAGGATGTAAAAATATACTAAAAGGATTAAAAAGAATAACAGTAAATAATTCAAAAATGAAAATTGAGTTAAATGAGCATTGGGAAGTTTTGGCAGAAGCAATTCAAACTATATTACGTAAAACTGGGTCAGACAATGCTTATGAACAATTGAAAAATATGACCCAGGGAACAGAAATAACACAATCTTCAATAGTAGAGTTTGTAAAACTTCTTCACATACCTAAAGAAGAGAAAGATAAATTAATTGCCCTAACGCCAGAGGAATACATTGGTATTGCTCCAAAATTAATTGATATAAAATAATGTGCGGAATAGTTGGGATATATCATAAAAAAGAACATGCATGTGGAGATGTGTATGATGCTCTTATTCAGGTTCAGCATAGAGGGCAAGATGCTGCTGGAATCTCAAGTTTAGATGCTGAAAAAATATCATCACACAAAGAGATTGGTCTAGTTACAGAAGTTTTTAAGCATCAGGATACTTTTGAAAACCTTCCTGGTAATATTGGTATTGGGCATGTTCGCTATCCTACTGCAGGCGGTGCTAACGTAAATGAGGCTCAGCCCTTTGTTACTGAAAACCCAGTTAAAATAACCCTAGCTCATAATGGAACGTTAACAAATAGTGAAAAATTAAAAGAAGAATTAATAAAAATAAATTTTTGTCAGTTTAATACAAAC
>CACEHW010000018.1 GCA_902559415.1 uncultured Fidelibacterota bacterium | reverse complement strand
CGACAATTGCTGGTGATAAATGTATAATTCCTTATGACGCTGACAAAAATAAAATTCACTCATTCTTCAAAATAAAAGATCTGTATTCGATGCTTAATGAAATAAATAAGATTGACAATATTGGTGATATATTTGTTTTTATGGATGTTGATTTTAATAATTCTGCTTTTAAGCAAAATCTAAAAACAGCTGAAGTTGGAAAGAAGAAAAAGAAGAAAAAGAAGAAAAAGAAGAATGCTCAAGAAGATAAGCCTGCCTTTCCTTTAGAATTAATTCCACCTGAAGGTATTACAACCTTCTACGCTGCAAACACAACTGAGAGATCTTACGATCATCCTGATGCAAATAATGGTATTTTTACTTATTATATGTTAAAAGGCCTAAGAGGAGATGCCGATAACGGAGATAAAGTTATTACTGTCGGAGAATTGCATAATTACATTTTAAAAAATGTTCATGAAACTACTAAAAATCTTTATTCTAGCTTACCGCAGACACCTCAACTATTTACAGAAAATCCAGATAGAGTTTTATTACGATTACCATAAATCAGCAGTCTGGAAGGCCAAATTTTAATCAATTTTAGTTTTCATTTAATTAGGCAATGAAATATCTAATTTATATAATTTTTATTTTTGGAATATGTTTTTCTAAACCTTTATCTATTTCAGGAATTGTTTTTAATGATGAAGGAAAACCATCTCGCAGAGCTCAGTTAAAAATCTTTGATTTAAATGATGAACTTATTTCTATTGAAAAGACAAATAGGAAAGGTCGATTTGAATTTTTGGAGATTCTGCCAGATTTTTATTTTTTACATGTCGAACACCCTAAGGATGGAAACATTATAGTTAAAATTAACCCTAGGAATGAAAGAAATAGGGATTTGGTATTGAGATTAATACTGAAAAGAGAAAAAACTGTTCCTCTCATTTATACATATTCAAATGTAAAACCAATCCAAAAAGATCCAGCATTAAGGATAAAAAATTTAACATCAAGCGTTGATGAGAAATCAATCTTGCTTGATTGGAAAGATATAAAACAAGCTAAAAAGTATAAAATATTTAGAGATAATGATTATTTAATAGAAACAACCGAAAGTTCATTTTCTGATTCAACAATATCTCCTGGTAAGCAATATTGTTATAAAATTATTGCTTTTGGTAAGTATAATATAAGTGGAGTAGAAAGTGATCCTAATTGTAATAGCTCACTCACAAATGCCCCGCGTAATATTTCAGGATCTGTAAGTAAAAATAATATCACATTAAAATGGGATAAGGTGAATGGTGCAGTAAAATATCTTATTAAACGTAATGGTAAAGTTGTAGGACAATCTGATATGGAAGTTTTCACTGATGATAGTCTAGAATACGCTACTAAATATTTCTACTCCATTACTTCAATTAGTATAAATGGTATAGAGGGTTTAACATCTATACCATTTGAAATAATTACTCGAAACTATGTTGAACCACCAGCATTATCATCCTTTAATGATCAAAAGTCAATAAAGCTAATTTGGAATGAGGTTAAGCTTGCTAAAAGCTATAATTTATACAGAGATGGTGGATTAATTGGCAGTTTAACTGAAAATTCATATGAAGATAAATGTTCTCCTGGAGAGACACACTGCTATCAAATAACAAGTATAGATAAATATAATGTCGAGAGTGAGTTATCGGGAAGACATTGTTCAAAACTTTATTTAAAATCACCGACTAATTTAAATGTTGTTGGTGGAATTAAATTAAATCAGTTGAGCTGGAGTAAAGTAACTGGAGCATTTGAATATTTATTATATAATAGTTTAGAAAATGATTCCATTGTTTACATTGATAAAACAAAAAATATTTCATTTATTCATCGACAACTTGGTTATAATGAACAATATTGTTATACCATAATTGCAGTAGATAGTGAGGGTGATAAAAGTGGTTTTTCAAAAGTAATTTGTGGTAAGACAAATAAATCTCCGCTATTAAAAATAAAAAATGTTACTCTTTTAGATGATTCTCAAGATAATATTTTAAATGCAAGAGAAGATGCAAAATTAAGATTAGCAATTTTAAACGAAGGTGAAAGTCCATCGAAAGATATAAAAGTTAAAATTCAAAACAATTTTGATAGAGATATTTTTCTTATTTATGATACTTTAAAAATAATTGATGTAATAAATGTTGATGAGGCAAAATATGTTGATTTTAATTTTAGAGCCGATATTAAAATAAAGTCTGGGGATTGGAAATTTCAAATATTTGCTATTGATGAAAATGGTTCTCAAAATAAATCTTCATATGAATTCATTATTAGTACAAAAGCAGTTGAGCCTCCAAATATTGTTTTGGCAGACTATTCAATTGAGAATAGTTTTGGCACAAATTACATTCCTAAAAATGAAGTTGTAAATTTAACTCTTAGGGTCCAGAATGTTGGTTTGGGACTAACTGAAAAGGCAGACTTTATTCTTTTAGAAAATCATACATACACAGCTGAGGACTTTACTGGATTAATTCAAATAGGTGAACTAAAGCCAGGTGAGTATAAGGATATAGATATTAATGTTAAAAGCAACAAAGAACAGTTTGCTGTAAAATTTAAAACAAATGATTATTTAGATAATGAAATTGTGCACCAAGTTGATTTAGAATTAATGAAAAACTATAGATCAAAAGAAGATCTTAAGTTGCAGGAGATTGGATCAGTAAATATTACACCCTATCCAATCGAAATTGGCGAAATTGATATTGAAAAAAATATTCCTATTGGCAAAAAGAATATAAATAATATGGCCATATTATTGGCAATAGACGAATATGACGATATAGATTTTACAGAATCAAAATATTCTGGAAGAGATGGAGATATTTTTCGAATATACATGCAAAATCTTTTTGGGATGGATGACTATCAGTTATACCCATCCAAGCAATGGCAAATGGAACAAGGTCCTTTAAAAAATGATTTTAGCAAAGTATTTGACCCTCACCAAGGTATAATTCGAAATAGGGTTATAGCATCTAGTAAATATTCAAGCGTTGATTTTGTGGACATTAGTATTTTTTATTCTGGTCTTGGTTCTTGGTTTAATAATAAGCCGCATTTAATACCAAAAGATGGCAAGAAAATAGATCCTTCATCCTATGTTAATCTTGAAGAAATTTTAATGAATCTTTCTAAACTATCTGTACTACAGAATATTAATTCAATTACGATTTATTTAGATATAAAATACATTAATTATTCTGATGCTAGGGAGGATTACCAGTATCCGGAATTATCTAAAAAAATATGTGTATTATCTTCTTCTTCGCCTTCAGAGACTTCCCAAGAAATCGATGAAATGAAGCATAGTATATTTTCTTATTTTTTGCTTAAAGGTATGAAGGGAGATGCGATTGGGGATGATAATGTGTTAGAAATTGGAGAACTTGCTGAATATCTATATAGAAAAATTCCAGAGTACACAAGTAAAACCGATGGTGTTATGCTTCAGAATCCTGAGTTCATTGGATCTGATTTAAAAAGAGTTATTTTAGATTTAAAATAGGTTAATTATTATATAATAAGTTATATGGACAATTATCTTTTAAAATTTTTATATTTGTTATAATGAATAGAGGATTTGCTATATTTCTTATTGTTTTAGTTGGTTGTGGTCTGTTCGGTTGGAGAGAGTACGAACGCCAAATGAGAGAAAAGATTCATCAAACAAGAATTAAATTAAAGCTTCAGCAACAGCAACAAAAGCAGGACCAGCTAAAAGAATTAGAAAATATAGAGCAAGAAGAAAAAACAAAATTTAAAGTGCAAATTCCTCATGATGGAAGACCAGAGACGAATACATATCCGATGATACTTGATGCAACCAGTTCATTTGATCCAGATCAAGGTGATAGGATAAGATATAGCTGGAAACAATTAAGTGGAAATAAAATTAGACTGCGTCCTAACTCTAGCTCTGGTATAGTATCTTTTGAGGGGACTCCTGGTGAATATACTTTTGAACTTACTGTATCTGATAATTATGGAAAAGCTACAGTAATAACAAAGACAGTCATGATTGAACAAGAACCGAATCAAGCACCTATTGTTGATTTAGAAATTCGACAAGGTGTCACTGACTAGAATTTTTAATAGATTGTTAAGTCACTATATCTATTAATATAAATTTCATTCCAATCACAAATTTAAAATAATGGATAGTAATTATTGCTCATTAGGTATCGACATTGGGGGTACCAATACAGTATTTGGCCTAATATCAAGTAGCGGTTTGATAATTAAGAAAAATTCATTGCTTACTGAGTCTGAAAAGGGGCCAGTGCTATTATTTGATAGAATTTTTGAAGAGCTTAAAATTTGGAACCAAGAACTAAACAATCAATGGAAGTTAAAAAATATTGGGGTTGGAGTTCCAAACGGCAATTACTATTCTGGCATGGTTGTAGATCCACCAAATTTAGGACAGAGTTGGAATGAAATAGATCTTGTTACTTTAGTAAAAAATTATCGTGATATACCTGTAAAGATTACAAATGATGCAAACGCCGCTGCAATGGGTGAAAAGTTCTATGGAGCTGCAAAAGAAATGAAAGATGTAGTTATCATTACTCTTGGTACAGGTTTAGGTAGTGGAATCATTGTTAATAATTCGGTATTGTATGGACATGATGGTTTTGCTGGAGAATTGGGACATATAATTGTCGATCCTAATGGTAGAATTTGTGAAAATGGTAGAGCTGGTGCCTTAGAAATGTATGTATCAGCAAAAGGTTTAAAATACACTATTAATGAGTATTTAGATAAATACCCTAATGATGTGACACTTAATGAAATAAAATCTAATGGTTTTGATGGTAAGAAGATGGATCAAGCTTTTGATGATGGTGTTGAAATTGTTAAGGAAATTTATGAATTTACTGGAAATATGTTGGGATTAGGTCTTGCTCAGGCAGCTACAATCCTCTCTCCTGAAGCATTTATATTTTATGGGGGATTAAGTAACGCGAAGCATAGAATTCTTGATTATACAAAAAAATCTATGGATAAAAATTTACTTAGCTTTCAAAAGGGTAAAATTAAATTATTATTATCTCAACTTCCAGATGGTGAAGCAGGTATTCTTGGAGCTGCTTGTCTACATAAGGATTAATAAAGCCAATATTTAATAAATATTTCCATCTGGATCTGTTTTTACATGTAAAATACTACTAATTCCATCAGTTTGGGTCTCGCCTGTAGTGATAAACCCGCCATCACTAGTCTGTTTAATACTTCTAAATAATGCATTATCCCCATCTCCGTATGTTTTCTCCCAAATTATATTTCCTTGAATATCGATACATGCAATCCAACCTTGGTAATCATTTTCGCTGAATTTTTTACCGGTGATAATATAATCGCCATTATTATTCTCAATTAGGTCATAAACATAGTTATCACCAGAGATAATAATAGTTGATAGTTCATTTCCAGAGATATCTGAATTAATTATCCATGAAGATTCAATTTCACCACTACTGTTCAATGAATACCCTGAAAGAGCATAGCTGCCGTCCGTTTTTTTAATTAATCTTTCAGGTATATCAAATGTATTAATATCCCATGTTTGAGTCCATGTTGTATCACCATCATTAAGTGTAGATTCAATATATTCTGATAACCAAATATCAGATGGCCCATTTGCTGAAGATTGAGATAATGAAGCAAGTATTATGTAACCATTATCTATTGATAAAATAGATTTTCCACTTTCAACTACTCTCTGAGATGAAGGAGCTGTTGATATAATATGTTTATTCTGGATGCTACCTTGGTCATCTATCTTAACAATTAAAATATCAGGGTGTGTAGCATGATATTGGCCTGTAATAATATAACCGCCATCATTTGAAAGTATAATATCATTAGATCTATCATAACCATAATTGGTGTTTTCTCCATCTATATCATATCCAATTATAGACTCCCATATTATTGATCCATTCTGATCTGTCTTTGTTATTTTTATATCTGTATCCTCAAAACCATTTATGACATTAGAAGCAAATAGGTAGCTGTTCTCATTTTGGCTTTGTAATAATTTTATCGGTGTTTCACTATCATTATAGTTGAGTGGTTGGAATGCTATATTTTCGCCATATCTATCGAGATGAGTAAAATATATATCGGAATTACTCTTCCCAATGATTTTATATTGTTCAGAGCTGTTTTGAATACCATAGTAGCCGGAAATTGATTCTGTTTCAACATTATAATTATTAAGGAAAGTAAAGTATTGCGGAATGATAAAATTTACATTACTAAATACTTCATACCCCCATAGGTCAACTACTGAAACCATAAAATAATAGGTAGTACCATAATCATTACCATCTGAAAAATAATTAGTATCTAGGCTATCAGTTGTTGAGAATAATATTTCTTTGTTATTCATATTAACATCAAAAGCTCTATATAAATTATATCGTTGAAAATCTAAATTAGAATATGCTGACCAGTTAATTGTTAGCTCATTTCCAAAGGAGCTTATAGAGTCAAGGATTACTGGTTCAGGTGTGGGTTGAGTTTCATTTGAACTAAAACCACCTTTTGTATTCTGATTTAATGTATCATAAACAATAATCCTAAAATAATTTTTTATATGAGGATCAAATTGATTTATTGAATAAGTAGTCAGAGACTTGTCAGAAATACTATCCAAAAGACTCACGTTTATTGTATCATTTTCCCCAAAATATATCTCATATTTTAAAAAATCAGAATCTGGTGACTCTAACCATGTGATATACATCAGCGACTCGTCATATAAAACTGATTCAATATTAATAGCTTCTGGTTCGGGGTCTAAGGAGGAAATGTATATCGGTCCTTTTGTGGAATAATTAAATGAATCAGAGACCATAACATAAAAGTAATTATATACCAGAGGATCAACATTATCAAGGAAATATGTTAACTGACTAACTTCATTGCTTGAATAAATAATTGAAAAATCTTCTATATTTTCATTTAAAGAATGATAAAGATCGTATTGGTTAAAATCTGGAGCCTTTGATTTTTCCCATAAAATATCAAATCCACCATCTTTAAAAATTACAGAATTAATACTTATCGTATCAGGGACAGAAAGAGTATTATCTACCGTATAATCTAAAGGAGGACTTTCAGTACAATTATCATTGCAATCACATATACTTACTGAAACTGAAATAGGGCCATCGGGAAGTTCATTTGTATTTAAACTAACTTCTATTGGTTCATTATTTAGATTACCTAATATTTCACTTAGTGGAATATCTATTTTTAGATCATTAACATTAACTTCAACTCCGCATATACCATCGGGGTCATTAGCATCAATGCTAAGAGTTACTTTTTCATTACAGGTCGCCCCATCCTGGGGAAAAGTAATTACTCAGTAGCCGGGTTGATCTTCAACACGCCACTCACAAGAACAAAAGAGCGAAAAGCTAAGAATCAGTAATATTATTTTATTTTTTAGCATATTATTATTTAGTTAAATATTTTATTAATTTGAAAACCAGCTTTTATATTATTATCATAGTTTCCTAGACCGATTTCATCAGCAATAGCTATCCCATAAAGCTGGTATTGATTGCTAATTGATAAGTCAAAACCGGTTGTATTAATATAATATTGAACACCTATTTTAAAAGATGATTTTCGGCCTTCTGATATATTTAGATCTTTAATCTGTTGATGTACATTAGAATAAAGCTGAATATTATCTTTATAAAACCAATCAAGACCAATTTCTACAAACCACATATCCCAAGGATAACCTTTAGGTTCTAATTTGGTTTTGACAATATTTTTATGTACATAAATGGGACTCACCCTAAAAAGAAAATTTGATCTAAACTTTGATTCTATAAATAGTTTATGTAAAAAATTAAGGTTATCATTCTCATCAATAATTATATCTTTATCTAATTGATTGCTAATAACGGAGTGAAAAACAAGATTAATTGGGATTTTAGATTTTTGGATAAGCCTATTTAAATAGTTAGATCTAATGAAAAAGTCAAAAGTATTTAAATGGTTACTTCTTGCAATTCCCAAAGAAATAGAATTTTTCAAACCATAACCGATAGTAGTCTTAGATTGAGGAGCTAAGGAAGGTCCTATCCGTCCATCAAACTGAACAATAACAGAATTCTCAGGAAATAATAATCTTGATTTTGTCTTAGCTTCCGATTTTTCAACTATCTTTTTCTGTTTTTTTCTTAATTTTTTAAGATTAAGTAATGCAGAAAGTTCGATAGAATTATTTTTAAAATTTAACGAATCATTTAATGTCTTTCGTACATTATTTCCTCCAGAGTAGTAAGAGGCTCTAATGCCTACTTTTTCATTAAACATATAATCTATTCCGAATCCTATTCCGGTGTCCAAGTTAAAATCTTTTGATTCCAAAGAGATTTCATCAGATCTACTACTATTAAACTCAGTAAAATTTAAATTTGCTAAGGATGAGCCATCTATTGCATAACCAATATTGATACCTCCAAACATTTTTAACTTACTATTAATATGAAATGGATAATATAAATGCCCAGAAGCATAATTAAATACTTCATAACCACTAATTTCTATATTATAGTCAACGCCACCAATATTTAAAGTAGTAGCTTGTTTTAATTCTGACCCCCTTTGGAGGTATCTTAATCCAAAAATCAATCTAGGGTAATGGTACTCAAAACCTAAGTTAATTCCTCTGCGATTAGTGATATCAATTCTGTCATTAATTTGGTTTAAATTATATTTTAATGTAGAAAAGTTGTACCCACCTAATATTTTAACATCTTTTTGAGAAAAGTTAATTGAAAAATTAGAAATGAAAATTAAAGCAATTTTTAATATATATAATTTCATTTCATATAAATTAGTCAAAAAGAGTACTATGAATGATGTAGCGGAGGAGGGACTCGAACCCCCGACACCCGGATTATGATTCCGATGCTCTAACCAGCTGAGCTACTCCGCCAATATCACAAAAAATCTGTACAATAAATTATATAATCCTTTACAAAAATACTAATGGTAGAAACATAAAAATAGATGTCATAACATAGTAATTTTACTTATTAAATTATGGAAACTGATTAGAGCACAGGAGATAAAAAATGTATTCGTCGATAAACGATTTTATGAATAAAGTAAAACATAAAGACCCTAATGAGATAGAGTTTCATCAGGCTGTACACGAGGTAATTGATTCATTATGGGACTTTTTGATGTCAAACAGAGAATATATCCATGCAGGCGTCTTAGATAGAATCATAGAACCAGAAAGAGTAATAACTTTTCGTATCCCTTGGAGAGATGATAGAGGGGAAGTCAATGTAAATAGAGGATATCGGGTTGAGTTTAATTCTGCAATTGGTCCTTATAAAGGTGGTCTTCGATTTCACCCTTCAGTAAACCTAAGTATTTTAAAATTTTTAGGATTTGAACAGGTATTTAAAAATAGCTTAACTACGTTGCCAATGGGTGGTGGCAAAGGAGGATCAGACTTTGATCCAAAAGGTAAATCTGATAATGAAGTAATGAGCTTTTGTCAAAGTTTTATGTTAGAATTATCGAAACACATAGGTCCAGATACAGATGTCCCAGCAGGCGATATAGGTGTAGGTGGAAGAGAAATTGGATATATGTTTGGTCAATATAAAAGAATTAGGAATGAATTTTCAGGTGTTTTAACTGGTAAAGGTCTTAATTGGGGAGGCAGCTTAATTAGACCTGAGGCTACTGGTTATGGATGTGTTTATTTCGTAGAACAAATGTTAAAGCATAATAATAATTCAATAGAGGGTAAAAATGTTTCAGTCTCTGGTTCAGGTAATGTCGCCCAGTATGCTACTGAAAAAGTAATGCATCTTGGAGGTAAGGTTATTACGTTATCTGATTCTTCTGGTTTTATTTATGATCCAGAAGGCATAAGTAAAGAAAAACTAGATTGGGTTATTGATCTAAAAAATAATAAGAGAGGACGTATCAAAGAGTACGCCAATGAATTTAATTGTAAGTACTATGATGGTGAACGACCTTGGGGAGTTGAATGTGACATCGCATTGCCATGCGCAACTCAAAATGAGATAGATGGTAATGACTCTAAAGAACTTATCAAAAATGGAGTAATAGCAGTTAGTGAAGGAGCAAATATGCCTTCGAATCCTGAAGCTGTGTCTATGTTTCAAGAAGCTAAAACTTTATTTGGCCCAGGTAAAGCTGCAAATGCAGGAGGAGTTGCAGTTTCAGGGTTAGAGATGAGCCAAAATAGTATGAGAATTAAATGGAATCGAAATGAGGTAGATGAAAAGCTTCTTGGAATTATGAAAAGTATTCACTCTTCATGTGTTGAGCATGGTGGTGAAAATAATCGTACTGATTATGTTAAGGGTGCAAATATCGCGGGATTTATTAAAGTTGCTGATGCAATGATCGATCAGGGTATAGTATAGTATAATTCTTAAATACCTGTTGAATCTTCTTCATCCATTACTTCTATTTTTTCGGGTCTTGGAATCAGTATTTTACTTTCTCCAGTGAGGCCATCAATTATAGATTTAAACGGATCCCTAAATTGATACCATTTAATATATTTTTTCTCTTCTTTGACTTTAGCTTTTTCTAGCCATTTAAAATTTAAAAAATCTTCTTTGCTTTTGTGATCAATTGTTAAATATCCAACATGAAGACTTGTAATATTCTGGAAAAAATGACTTCCAAAAGAAGGATCAACTGGAAAATCTTCATGTCCTAGTTCAATAATAATTTTACTATTAGAAATCTGCTGCCAGGATATTGGGACTCCTAACCAAGGATCAGCAGAACCCCACCTCCCAGGACCTGAAAGAATGTAAGGTCTTTTTTTACCGATTTTATTATTAAAGTATTCAATTTCGTTAGCAATATCATTTGATTTTGAGGGATCATATTTTTCAGGATGTAAAATTAATAAGTCTTTTATATGATTTGTTGCGCCATTACCAAGGGTAATATTACTTGAGGCAAAAACATCTTTAATATCGTAGTTATCTAAAACTATAGATTTATTAGTAGATATTAACATCGGCTTAATTTGTAATAGATAAAATTCAGAAGGTTTGTTTTCCTTCATATTTACAGCAAATTCAATTTCTACTGGGCAACCTAATGCTTTTTTCCCTAATAAAAGTAACTCATTGAGAATATCACATAGTGGAATCATCTTCCAATCTAAAATTGGAGAAAAGTTAACTATCCTAGTGCCTTCGTAAGAAAGAGAATTTCTTAGTATATTATCTTCTGAGGTGATTACTCCTCCAAGCCAATTTAAAGATCCATCTATTTCTGCCATAGAAAGGTCATGAAGTCTTAAATCGTTTTTTAAATCAAATTCTTTTTCTGCCATGTCTAAAGAATAAAAACTAGCTTGCGAATTTAAAATTGTAGATTTAATCGTAGCAAATTGGGGTTTTATAGCTGGGTATTTTGGAGAAATTCCTAAGCACTTTCCTCCGTCTACAATCGTTTTTCCAAAACCCAAAGCAAGATAACAAACTCCCTCATCACGTTTCATGTAAGAAACTGGATAAAAATTAACACTTTTTAAAACACCGCTAAATGTAGGGTAAAACCTTCCGCTAGAGTATCCTTGTCCCGCAATTTCCATTAGCATTACAGCCATTTTTTCTTCTTCTGTCCTGTGAGCTGTATGATTAAAGTGAGATTTAGATTCTTGGAAAAAAATGGAAGCAAAAACTAATTTTATTGCATTAATAAGTTCTTTTATTCGGTCTTTAAATAATTCTTGATCATTGGAAAGCATGAATGTTGAATATGCTCCAGATAGTGCTTGATATTGAGAATCTTCTAATAGACTTGAAGACCTAACAGCTAATGGGTATTTACAAGATTTTAAAAAGGCTTCTACTTTTAATGTTAGTTCTATGGAAAGCCTACTATTAATAAAAAGCTTTTCAATTTTTTTATTTGAGTTTTCTTTTAAGGCAATATCCCAGAGCTTATTGTCTTTCATAAAACTATCAAATTCTTCTGTTCCAATTATTGCAGTGCGAGGGATTTTTACAATTATATTTTTATATTTATCATTTATACCTGATTGTGATATCATATCCTTGGCAAACGCAAGCCCACGTGCTTTACCACCTAACGATCCACCACCAATTTTATAAAATCTAGAATTATTATCATTTTGGAATGAGAAATTTGTTACTTCACCAAATCTATATCTTACATTTGGATCATTGATTTCTTTCAAGATTGAAAATCTTATTTCTTCTTTATTTAAAAAATTATCTACGTTTATCTTTCTTAGTCTTGTTGCAAGATCAAAATTTGATCTAGCTGCAACCCAATTAGAAAAATGATTACTCTTTCCATGGTAAATAATTGTTTTTATTGGAACCTCTTTGATACCATTTGAGAGTTCTTCAATAGAAGTTGCTTTAAATATTTCATTGCCTTTTGAATCCTTAAAAATAAAATCACCAAATCCAAAATTGATAATCATAAAATTCCTCAAATCATTTAACAAAGTATTTGAGCCTTTATGAAGAAAATCAGCACCTAAACCTTTAGCTAATTTTCGATTTGAACTATCCGTTGACTGCAACATTATTGGCATTGCGGGATGTTTTTCTCTAATTGATTTTGCGAATTTTACGCCTGCTTTAGCATCTTTTTTACCTCCATTAAGAAATTTAACATCAGATATAACACCTACAATATTATCACCATATTTTTTTGAGAACTTTTCAGCAGTCTCATAGTTAGGTGTAAGCAAAACTTTTATTCTCCCTCTTAGATGCATCGACTTATAGGTTGAGTCAAAAGTTTTTTTCATTAGATTTTTTTGTTAGTGATACTATTTCTCTATAGATAAGTGGAAGTAATATTGAATACATTCTAGGAGAATCTTCAATTAGTATGATTGCCCGAACATTTCCTTTTATTATATCTTTTTCAGCGTTTTTCCTATCCTCAACATATTTTATTATTGCTGGAAAAACTGACGCATCTCCTGACCATATAAATACTCTATTAATAGAGCTTGGTGATATTATTTGGTTAATTTGTTTTACTTCTGTTTCATCAAAGGCAAGTAAAATGACTGGCATTTTTGGATATAATTTTTTTATTGCACTTCCTAAAGAAATTGGATCAGTATCTTCAATTCGTAACATTACTATAACTAAATCAAATTTATTTTCTGACAAATACTTCATTGTAGATGTAGCTGTCGAAGAGCGCGTAACTCTAGGAGCATAGTTAAAATTCATACCAATATATTCAGTCATAATTTGTTCTGTTAAACCGCCTTCTTCTTCTAATATGAATGCATCGTAAGGACTTGCCACAAGTAGAATCTCATGTACACGATGTGCCATTAACTCATTAAAGCCATTATTATTTGTTATTTTAAAAGGGTTTTTCTTCAAGATTTTATTGATTCAAATATTAGTTTATTTAGTTAAATTGTGATGTTTTATATTATTAATAATGGAACAGTTTGAGTAAAATATCAAATAAATATACAAATATTTAATTTTATTATATCACGCCTTAATAGCAACAGCCTAATATTTAAACTTAATTATAATTAAAGAATGCTTCGACCTATAAAGTCTTTTGATATCAAAGGACAAACAGTATTAATTAGATTAGATCTTAATGTCCCAATCTTGGATGATGTTATACAAGATGATTTTAGAATTCGAGCTTGTTTACCAACCATTAACTATTGTTTAAGTGAGGGGGCTTCTGTCGTGTTAATGTCACATCTTGGTAGACCAGATGGTGATTACAATGAAAAATTTAGTTTAATGCCAGTAGGAGAGCATCTCGCATCATTATTAGAAATGCCCATAAAATTCTCTTCTGATTGTATATCACAAGATGCTATTGATACCTCATTATCATTGAAAACTGGAGAGGTTCATCTTTTAGAGAATTTAAGATTTTACAAAGAAGAATCGATTAATGACTCAGTTTTCGCAAATAAATTATCTAAACATGGTAGATTATATATTAATGATGCTTTTGGAACTGCACATAGAACTCATGCTTCTAACCATGGAATTATTGATAACTTTAAAAATTATGGTATTGGGTTCTTATTTGAAAAAGAAATGAAATATCTAAAAGATGTGATAAACAAACCTGAAAGGCCTTTAGTCTTAATACTAGGAGGTGCAAAAGTATCTACTAAATTAGAATTGATAAATAAATATATCCAGCAAGCTGATACTATAATTATTGGAGGTGGAATGGCTTTTACTTTTCTAAAAGCTATGGGTCATAATATTGGTAAATCTTTAGTTGAATCGAAAATGGTAGAGCAGGCTAAAAATATTTTAGATGCAGCTAGGCTTAATGGAAAAAAAGTAATCTTACCACTTGATATCGTATGTTCTGAAGATATAAATGATATAAAAAGAAACAATCCAGTTAGTATCAGAGAAATACCAGAAAATCAAATGGGTTTAGATATCGGTTCAAAAACCATAAAAAAATATTTAGAAATATTAGATTCTGCAAAAACTGTATTGTGGAATGGCCCAATGGGAGTTTTTGAAAAAGTATCTTTTGCTATTGGAACTGAAGCTATAGCTAAGAAATTAGTGGAAATTTCAGAATTCAATGCTACTGTAATAGCTGGCGGAGGGGATACAGCATCAGCATTAAGGCATTTAAATATGGTTGATAAAGTGACACACGTTTCAACCGGTGGTGGAGCATCACTCGAATTAATGTCGGGAAATAAACTCGAAGCAATCAACAAACTGGAGACATGAGAATATGATTAAACCTATTGTAGCTGGAAATTGGAAAATGAACAAAACACCTTCTGAAGGTAATAAGTTTTCTTTATCTTTAATTGAAAATCTAGATTCAATAAGTGATACTGACGTTATCATTTGTCCTCCTTTCACTGGATTAAATAGTGTCGTACCTTCTGATTGTTATGACCTAGGTGCTCAAAATTGTTATTTTGAAAATTCTGGTGCTTTCACCGGTGAAGTTTCAGTAGATATGCTTATTGATTGTAAAGTGAAGTATGTAATTCTAGGTCATTCAGAACGAAGAACAATTTTTGGTGAAGATGATAAGGTGATAGGAGATAAAGTATCAAGTGTCATTAATGCTAATATGATTCCAGTTTTATGTATAGGTGAGACCATTGAGGAATTAAACAAAGGTTTAGCCAAAGAAACCGTTTATAAACAACTAAAAAAAGGACTAAGTAAAGTTGGTTCTTTAAAAGATATTGTTATAGCATATGAACCAGTTTGGGCAATCGGAACAGGGCTTACCGCATCATCTGAAAAAATAAGTGAAATACATTCATATATTAGAGGTGTATTAACTGAATTTTATAATGAGACTGAAAGTAGTTTAATCCCTATTTTATATGGTGGTTCAGTAAATTCTAATAATGCTGAAGAATTGATTAATGTTGATTCAGTTAACGGCTTTCTAATTGGTGGTGCAAGTTTAGACGTTGAAAAATTTGTAGATATTATTAAAATTGTTGATAAAAAATAGGAGTTTTTTTCTAAATGATCGGATTTTTAATTATTATTCACACAATCGTCAGTATTTTGTTAATATCTGTCGTTTTAATGCAAGCTAGTCAAGGTGGCGGTTTATCAGGTACCTTTGGAGGTCAAGCTGCTAGTAGTATTCTTGGAGGACAAGGCGCTGGAAATGTTTTAAGTAAAATCACTGGTTGGCTCGCAGCGATTTTTATTGGTTTAGCAATTTTAATAAGTATTCTAAGTGGCCCCAATGAAGATTCTAGTTCTTCCGTTGTCAAAAAAGCATCTGAAGAAAATCCAATACCCATTGAGCAGCCAGCTTCTATTATAAAAGATAATCAACCTGTTTTAGACTTAGAATAATAAATTTTTTAATTTTTGCCGAAGTGGTGGAACTGGTAGACACGCAGTCTTGAGGGGGCTGTGAGGGAAACCTCGTGCCGGTTCGATTCCGGCCTTCGGCACAATAATTTTTATTATAGTATCATTATTTTTTCTAATTCTTCTTCTTTGCCCTTTTCCTTACTTAAGAGTAGATTTAAATTCTAATCTTTATGGTTTCATTAATGAAAATAATCAAAATTATATTTTTTCTTGTTATCGTTTTATTGTCAATGGGTTTTTCCCAGAACACGACTATTTTATTTTTAAGAGATGGCTCTATCATTCAAGGAACGATAACTCATGAAAAACCAAATAAAATATTTTTAAAAACAGAAATGGGCTTTGTTCAAATTAAGCCTGAAGATATTATTGGTAGGGAAGACCTTGCAAAGAAAGGTGATTTGACTTACATGTCTGACCAAATCGAATTTGTTAGGAGATATGTAGAAAATCTTTCAGGGAAAACAGTTTCATGGAAAGATTCTTTACAAAATAAAATTGACAACTTGTATCAGATTTATAAAGGTTTTGAGATCTTACAGCAAGAATTTGAAGCTGACTTATTAAGACTACATTCTAAAGATCAAGAAAAGTCTAAACAATTGCTTGAAATAACTCATGATATTGTTGAGCATGAAGTAGATATATCTTTAAATAGACAAAATATTGGTTTGGTTGGTGATACCATTAATTATATAAATGATGGTCTTACTATTGCTGAAGATAATCTCGCTAAAAATATTAATCAGACTTTTGTTTTGTCTGGCTCAACAGCAAATATAATGGATGATATAAGTGCAGTCTCAGATGAGCTCACAAATAATAAAAGTCAAATAGATATTATGTCTGGTTCTGTTGCAAATTTATACAGAGAGGTTCAAAGAGTAGAAAAATCTTTTGAGTTTATTAATCGCTCTATAAAAGAAAATAGGGGTTCTATTGGACTGAATCAAGAATCTATAAATGCAAACCATAATGCAATTCTTGAATTAGGTAATGCTATAGATAAAAAAATTGAATCCCTTCACGATTCTTTAAAAGTTTCACAAAATGAATTAGTTAGTACTATGGAATTACTCTGGAAACAAAATAAAAAGTCAGTATCTAATGTGAATGAAACTTTTAATGATAGTTTATATAGCGTTAATCGAAAAGTAAAGAAAATTGATAATAAGGTAAACGATATCGATGATGATTTAGAAGTTTATATTACAGAGTTAAAAGCATCTATTGAAAATATTAATAAAGCAATCGCAGTTATTAATGGCAATATTAGTGGAATTGAAAGAAATGTAGATGGCGTTAGTTCAAAGTTAGAAGCTCTTTCCACGCAGGTTTCAAAGATTAAGAAAAAATAAATATTTTTTAATTTTCAACTTCTGTTTTAAATGATTAAAGAAAAAAGTTTACTAAAAAATTATTAAATTAATAATTTTTATGATTAGATACCTCATGCAATTATATTTGATATTAATTTTTATATTCACGTATTTAAATGCTCAGGGTTTGGACTTCGAATTAAAATTAGTTAATGAAAATATAAATTTTGGAAAAATAGAAATAGCTGAATCTCAAATTAAAAAAATTTTAGATAAAGATCCTTCTTATGCTCCTGCATATGTATCTTTATCAAAGATATCACTTATGAAGGCAGATAATAATAGTGCAAGTAAAAATGCAAATTTTGCAGTTCGAATTGATGAAGACTTTAGGCCTTGGTGGGAAGAACTCAATGGTTTAAGAAAGAAAATCCAAACGGGGACTGCAAGTGTGAAAAATAATAATTATGAAAGTGCATTACTGATATTTTCGGAGCTTTATGTGGAATATCCCAATTATCCTGAAGTGCCTTATTCTTTAGCAATGACTTATTACAAACAAAAAAAATATAAGCAGGCTTCCAAATATTTTCAAAAGGCATTGGATTTATATCCAGATTATCATAAAGCAAAAAAAGCATTGGTTAATGTTAAAAAAAGAATTCAAAATTAATTTTAAAGGGAAAAAAGAAGATGGTTAAAAGATGTTTATTATTTCTATCAATTGCACATTGCCTAATTTTTGCTCAAGATCCTGAGCAGCTATTAACAGACGCAAATGAGAAAATGGCTATTGGTGAATTATCGGTTGCAGATTCTTTATTAAAAGAGTCTTTAAGGATAGATCCTTCATTTGCTCCTGCACATATTGGCATTTCAGAATTATGGCTTCGTAGAGGAGATTTAAATAAAGCCAATGCTTCTGCTACTCAAGCTGTACAGATGGATGAAGACTTTAGGTCATGGTGGAATGGCTTAAATGATATAAGAAATAAAATACAAAATGGTAAGCGAAACGTTCAGCAGGGGCAATTTGATGCTGCTATGAAAGAATATCAATCTATTGTAGATAAGTATCCTTATTTCCCGGAGACACAATTTTACATGGGATTAACTAAATTTAGACAGAAGGATATCGAAGGTGCGGCTTTTCATTTTAGTGAAGCATTAAAAATTTATCCTGATCACTTAAAAGCTAGAAAGGGTTTAAATAATGTCACTAAACAATTATTAAATAATGGTAACAAGGCCTATAAAAGAGGCGATTTAGATAAAGCCACTGATTTTTATAAAAAAGCTATTAAATATGATCAGAAGTTTTATTTAGCGTTTTATCAACTTGGTGTTTTAGAGAAAAAAGTTGGTAATTCTGAGAATGCGATATCATTTTTTAATAAAGCAATTAGAATCAAACCTGATTTTTACAAAGCTTGGTTTGCTCTTGGAACGTCATATGAAGTAGATAATAATTTAGATTCTGCAATAGTAAAATATGAAATGGCGATAGAATTAAACCCAGGTTATACAAAAGCTTACAGTAATCTTGGGAATATACATTTAACAAGAAAGGAGTATGATATAGCCAGAGATATTCTGTTAACTGCAATTCAAATAGACCCAGCATATGCTGATGCATATCTAAGGTTAGGGGTTGTATATTCTGAGCAGGAGCTTTTCGTCGAGGCATCTGAGCAGTTTAAAAAGTCAACTGAGTATGATCAAAAAAATCATGATGCATGGTTTAGGTATGCATCATCTTTAAACTCTATAGAAATGTATAAAGAAGCATCAATTGCAGCTCAAAAATGTATAGACCTTAAATCAAAGTTTGGTGGAGGATGGTATGAAAAAGGTGTTGCAGAATTTAAAAGTGGTAAAAAAACTAGAGCTTTAAAATATTTTGATGAGGCAAATAAAGATAGAGACTGGAGAAAATTAGCTCAAAGAAAAATTGATGAAATAAATAACCCAACGAAATATGAAAAATGAGCAATTCTGAAGCCTCTCCAATTAAAGGTGTAGTTTTTGATTTAGATAATACGCTACTTGATTTTATGAAAATGAAACAAGTTGCTGTAAGATCTGCTATAAGAGGTATGATAGAAGCCGGATTAGAAATTGATGAAAAGAAATCATTCCAAGACATAATTACTATATATGAAAAAATTGGTTGGGAAAATCAAAAAGTGTTTGATGTGTTTTTAGATAATTCAATTGGCCGTGTAGATAATAAATTTTTAGCTGCTGGAGTAGTTGCATATCGCCGTGCAAGAGAAGCAAATCTACTCGCATACCCAAATGTTAATAAGACTTTAATTGAGCTAACAAAGTTGGGTATGAAGTTAGCTGTTGTATCAGATGCTCCTAGTAGAGAAGCGTGGATGAGAATATATTATTTAAACTTACACCACTTTTTTGATGTCGTTATCACTATTGATGACTCAGGTGAACGCAAGCCAT
>CACEHW010000017.1 GCA_902559415.1 uncultured Fidelibacterota bacterium | reverse complement strand
ACTAAAATCAACAATTACTGAAATGTCGGAAGGTTTAATATCTGCTATTTGCTTAACACCTCCAACTAATGTTAATGACACTGTTTGAGGTGAAGGAAAAACTCTTATTCCCTTAATCTTGTTTATTACATTTACTGGAATATCTACAATTATACGTTCACTAATCTGTTGAACATTAAATGTATAGTTTACTCTTTTAGAGGAATATTTTATTAATCTGTTTTGCAATAACAAATCAATTTGACCCTCAGTAAGTTTAAATAAATTATTTAAAGTATCTTTAACGGTATAAACACTAGTAATTTTATCTAGCTCTACTCTTGGACCAATAATTTTTATACTATCGGGCTTAAACTCTGTTGGACCTATTTGGATATGGCCATCTTTTACTAGCTCGTTAATATTTGAAAGAACAGGGACACTTTTTTCCATAATTTCATCTAATTTTATCTTGATACGATTTGGATAAACTACCTCTACAAAACGGACATTATGAGATGGAGGCAAAACAACCTTACTTGGATTCTTGTCAAAATAATCGTTTAAAACGAATTCATATTCTTGAGATATTCCATCAAGATCTAAAACTAATTTGAATTCAGAATAGCTTTTTAAAATAAAACTTTTAAATAAATCTCTTCCCTTTCCCTCTAAAATGACAGAAGCAAATCCAGGAACTTCTTCTAAATAAGTTTTTTGAGCATTTAAATTTCTAGCTTCAATTGGCATATCTAACATCATAGTATAATTATTACCACTTATTACAAATAGCCAAAGTAAAACAGCAAGAAAAAAAGCACCTACTGGAAAAAAAAGATTGTTGAAATATGAAATGAAGACCTGTGTTTTTCCCATTATTTCAACATACCAGAAAAAAGCCCTATCAAATATTAATCAGATTGAGAAGGGTGGTCTTCCTTTTCAGCATCTTTCGCATTATCTAGAAGTTCTTGAGGAATATCAATTTTACCACCAGTTTCAATTTTTTGATTATTCAAGTAGTCTTTAACTTCATCGGTAGCTGATTGAGCACTACCCCCTCCAGCAAGTTCTTCCTTGAATAAAATAATTTTTTTATCTTCAGGCGACACTTTCATTACTATCCCAGATAAATTTGCACCAACTTCATATTGACTAGCCAAGGACCTTCGGTCTTTCTTTGACATCTTTCCAAATGGAATAATACCTTCAACATCCATTTCAAGTTGAATAATAATTCCTTTATCTAGGATTCTAATAATTTCACCACTAACCTCTTTCCCAGATTCAAAATAATTTGATATTTCTTGCCAAGGGTCATCTTGAGTTTGCTTCATTCCTAATGAAATTTTCCTACTTTCTCTTGAAACCTCTAAAACAACAACTTCCACTTCCTGTCCCTTTTCAAGAACATTTTTCGCGTGCCTTACAACTTTTGTCCAAGACAAATCTGAAACATGAACTAATCCATCAATACCTTCTTTTAATTCAACAAAAGCACCAAATTGTGTAAGGTTTTGAACTTTCCCGTTGTATTTAGTACCAATCTGAAAATCCTTTTCTATTTCATCCCATGGATCTGGAGTTAGTTGTTTTACTCCAAGACTAATTTTTCTTTCATCGGAATCAATTGAGATTACTTTAGCTTCAACTTTATCTCCCATAGAATATTCTTCTGCAGGATTTTTTATGTGCCTAGTCCATGAAATTTCAGATACATGAATAAGCCCTTCAACTCCAGGCTCAATTTCAATGAATGCACCGTAATTTGTTAAACTCACAATAGTTCCTTTTACAGTTGAACCTATTGGGTATTTTATCTCAACCTCTTCCCAAGGATGAGGAGTAAGTTGTTTCAAACCTAATGACACTCGTTTTCTATCTGCATCATATTCAATAACTTTTACTGTTATGTCATCATTTAACTCTATCATTTCTGAGGGATGATTAACTCGGCCCCATGATAAATCAGTAATATGGAGTAAACCATCGATACCACCTAAATCTATAAAAACACCAAAATCAGTAATATTTTTAACTCTTCCTTCCATTATAGAACCAATCTCTATTTCTTCGAAAAGAGCCTCCCTCTGTTCAACTAAACTCTCCTCTATTATCATCTTGTGGGAGACTACGATATTTTTTCTAGCCTCATTAAGTTTAACAATTCTAAGGTCTATTTGTTTATCAACATAAACATCAAAATCTGTAATTGGTCTAACATCTAACTGTGAACCTGGTAAAAATGCTTGTACCACCCCTAGATCTACAATCATTCCACCCTTAATTCTTCTAATTACCGTACCGGTAATTATTTCCTCATTTTCATAAGCTTTAAGAAGGCTTCTCCACCTAGACATAAAATCAGCTTTTTCTTTTGATAAAATAGTATTCCCGCTAGAATCTTCAAGGTATTCTAAATATACCTCAACTTGGTCGCCAATGGATGGTAAACTCTCTTCACTAAACTCACTCCTATCTATTAGACCTTCAGATTTGAAACCGATGTCAATTAATACATCTCTATCATTCATACCGACAACCCTTCCTTCAATAAGCTGATGTTCAGATATATCACTTAAAGTATTAGAGTATGCTTCATTTAACTCAATAGACCCTGATGATTCTTCATTTTGGGATTCAAGTTCTTCACTAGTGATAGTTTTTATATCTTCGAATAATGAAGTGCTTAAATAATCTTTTGTTTTTATAATTTCTTCAGAAGGCGTACTACTTTTTACGCTGGTATTATCTTCTTTAATATCAGAAGCTTCAACCTCTTCAACTGGATTATCATTTTTTATTTCATTTAACATTAAACTAATGTCCTTTTTTGGTTAACTATGTTTACGATTTTTTCTACTACCTTATTGATAGTTAAATGAGTAGTGTCAATTATTAAAGCGTCTTCAGCTTTCTTCAATGGCGAATAATCTCTCATTGAATCTTTGTAGTCTCGAACTCTCAATTCATCTAAAACAACATCAAGTTCACTAACTTTTTTGTCACCAACTGATACAAGATCCATAAGTCTCCTTTCGGCTCTAGATTTTTCATTTGCAGTTATAAAAAACTTATAATCTGCATTTGGGAAAACTACAGTCCCAATATCTCTACCTTCTAAAATGCAATCAGTACCTTTTGCCATTTCTCTTTGAATTTTTACCATAAACTCCCTAACTATTTTAATAGCACTGACTTCACTGACATTTTTGTTAATCTTATTAGATCTAATCTTTTCAGTAATGTCTGTATTATCTAGTTTTAACGTAGTATTTTTTTCTTTGATAGAAAATTTTAATTCTAAAGTGTTTAAATAAGCTTCTACAGCTTCTACATTTTTAAAATTAATTTGATTTTTTATCAAACCAAAGGTAACCGCTCTATACATTGCACCAGTGTCTATGTGGGTAATATTTAAAGCTTTTGCTACGCCAATTGCTGCTGTGCTTTTGCCCGAAGCAGCTGGGCCGTCAATAGCAACTATCATTTTTTTTAACTCTCAATAAGCCGGCGAACTTACAAGAAATTTCAGTCATTGGCAAAAGATGAAAATTGGAAACCATTTATCTTAATTTTTATTTTTCAAATTTTTAATTTCGTTTTCTGTTAAAAGTCTAGATTCTCCAATCTTCAAACTACCTATGTTTATGTTCCCAAAGCTCACTCTATGAAGACTAAATAACTTGATTTTTACAGATCTAAAAATTCTCCTTACTTCTCTTTTTTTACCTTGTCTAAGTTCAAGCCTAGCTTCACATCTTCCTTTAATCATTTTTTGACTTATTACCTTTGCTCTCCCCATTTCACCTTCACCAATACTAAGACCCCTAGTAATTCTTTGTAATTTTGAAGAATCAATTATTTTTTCTATCACAACAATATATTGTCTAGGTATTTGATTCTTTGGGTGAGTTAAATATTGATGTAAATCACCATCATTTGTTAATAAAAGAAGTCCAGTAGAATCTTTATCTAGCCTTCCAATTGGAACTAAACGTTTTTTGGACTTTAAAAAATTCATTACTGTTTTTCTACCAAATTGATCAGAAACTGAGGTTATCACATTTTTTGGTTTATTTAAAATAATTACGATTTTCTCTTCATCTACCCTTAAAAGCTTCCCATCAAATCTAACAAAATCTTTTTCTTTAACATTGTAAGCAGGGTCTAAAATAATTTCTTCATTAACGGTGGTTGTTGCCATCTTTATTAATTCATCTGATTTTCTTCGTGATGCTATGCCTGATTTAGCTAAAAATTTATTTAGTCTCATTTAAACTTTTACCACTCTCAGTCTCATTATTAACAATTTCCTCTTCGCTTTCAAAAACAGTTATTTGTTCACCAAGACTTGGATCAGATTCAATAATTTCAGACACTTCTTTTAACTTCGGCATATCTGATAGTCTATTAAGTCCAAATTTCTCTAAAAAAAGTTTTGTTGTTGAATATAATAATGGTCTTCCCGGACCATTACCTCTTCCTTTTATCATTATTAAATTTCTTGATAGCAGAGTTTTTATAACACCAGATGAATCTACCCCTCGAATTGCCTCAATATCATATCTACCTATTGGCTGCTTGTAAGCTATTATTGCTAAAGTGTCTAGTGCGGCCGCTGAAAGAATTAATTTATTAGATTTGCCAAGTAATCGACGAATCCAAATATCAAATTCAGGCTTTGTAACTAATTGATAACCTCCAGCAATGTTATCAATAAAGTATGGTTTTTTATTTTTTAAATAAAATTCATTTAGTCTATTTACAGCCTCACTTAAAAAAGGAATGGGCTTATCAAAAACCTGATTTAAAAGAGACTGACTTAGAGGATCAGGAATAGCAAATAATAATGATTCAATAATTTGATCTGATTCTTTTACATTCATAAAGTATTAAGCAGTAGCAGTTTTTTGCAGTTCTAATTCTCCAAATATCTCATCTTGTTGAAGTCTACAAATTCCCTCTTTAACCATATCTAAAATAGCTAGAAAAGTCACTACAATTTTCATTCTAGTATCTAAGTTGCTTAAAATAGTTGAAAACTTTAACCTCCCATCTCCGTCAAAATGCTTCAAAATAAATTCTTTTTGTTCTTCAAGTTTGACAGGTTCTCTTGATAATTCGAACTGAGAGACTACTGGCATGTTATCAATTGCATTTTTGAATACTTTTGCTAAATCATACAAAGAAGCATTGATTATAATATTTTCTTCAAAATCCTGGAAATCTTCTTCTAATTTAGACTCTAGTTGTCTTGAAAAGTTTAATTCTCTCTCGCTTGATAAATTACCTAATAATTCAGCTGCATTTTTAAATCTTTTGTACTCAACTAACTGTTGAATTAGTTCAGTTCTAGGGTCAATAATCTCTCCTTCATCATCAAATTCAGGCCTTGGTAATAATAGCTTAGCTTTGATTCGCATTAATGTAGATGCCATAACAATAAAATCTCCAGCTACATGAAGATGCATTTTTTTCCACTCTTCAACTGTTCTGACAAACTCTTTAGTAATTTCAGATATAGGGATATCATATATATCTAACTCATCTCGCCTGATAAAATAAAGAAGAAGATCAATTGGGCCTTCAAAATTATTTATTTGAATTTTATACATTTAATATTTTAGCCCCATGGAATTTCGAATTTTTTCAATGTAAGTATCTGCAACGTTAGATGCTTTTTGAGCTCCTTGGTTTAGCGAACTGTGTACAAAATCAATATTTTTTAATAAGTCATCCCTTTTTTTGCGATAGGGTGAAAAATATTCAATTATTTTTTCGAATAGTTCCTTTTTTAAGTCACCATATCTTAATCCAGGTGTGTCATATCTATCAGATAAAATATCTTTTTCATCATTATTTAAAAACATAGAATAAATTTTAAAAAGTGGAGTATCTTTATCTTTGGGGTCATTAATATCTGTTGAATCTGTAGTGATAGACATAACCGCTTTTCTAATTATTTTTTCATCTGAAAAAATAGGAATTGTATTACCATAAGATTTACTCATTTTTTGGCCATCAATCCCGGGAACCAACATAGTATTCTCATTTATATCTGCTTCAGGAATAACAAATACATCTCCATAAGTATTATTAAATCGAATCGCAATGTCTCTAGTAATTTCTAAATGCTGTTTTTGATCTTTCCCTACTGGTACTATTTCACTTCCGTAAAGCAAAATATCTGCCGCCATAAGAATAGGATAAGAAAAAAGTCCCATGTGTGGTTTTAATCCTTTTTCTATTTTATCTTTATATGAAGTAGACCTTTCCATCAAACCTACTCCAGCCATACTTGATAATAACCAAGTTAATTCCGTTACTTTAGGCACATCTGATTGAACCCAGAATGTAGATTTATCTGGATCCATACCAAGTGCTAAAAAATCTAGGGCTGCGTTGATCGTATTTTCTTCTAATTCATTTTTATCTTGAATAGTAGTTAGAGCATGATAATTAACAATAAAACAGAATAAATCATTTTCATCTTGATAATTAATCATTCTAGACATCATTCCAAAATAATTTCCTAAATGCAGCGCCCCCGAAGGCTGAATACCACTCAAAACTCTTTTTTTCATATGACCCATGACAAACTAGTTTAATGGCTCCATAAATAAATAAGGTCTCCAATCAGCTTGTTTATCCTTAACCAACCTCTGAAAATAATGAATCCTATTAGGTCTTTTAGGCTTCTTTATGAGTGGCATCTTTGCTTCTTCAGGAGTCTTTTCTCCTTTGAGTTGGTTACAGTTCTTACAGGCTGCCACAAGGTTTTCCCATGTGTCTTGGCCATTTCTAAATTTAGGGATCACATGATCTACAGTTAAGGACTTACTTTGCTTACCACAATATTGACATTTATAATTGTCCCTAGCAAGAATATTTTTCCTACTTATTTCAACAGCCATGCTATTGTTTTTAATATATGTTCTTATCTTTATAACGCTTGGTAATTCTAATGAAAGAGATGGGCTATTAATCTTTTCCTCATAATTTGATAATATATCTATTTTATCTAGAAAATGAAGCGATATAGCTCTTTTTACGGTGCACACTGTCATAGGAGAATAATTTGCATTTAGTACCAAAACAGCACTGCTTAATAGATTATCGTTAGAAAACTTTGTTTTCATCAATCGAAATTTAATTCAACTGAACAAGTATGCATGTACATATCTGCCAATTTTTTATTCCCAGAAATTTCATCTGAAAATGACTCTTCTTTTACCCATCCTTGGCAGTGCACTAAGGTCAATCCACCAGTAGAAATACCTACATGAGTTATTTTACTGTTCTTTCCAAAAAAATGTAAGTCACCAGGTTTGCTTTGCTCACCACTGATAAATGAATCTTTAAAAAATTCAGATTGTTGCCAAGAGTCTCTAGGGAGACGTAAACCAGACAATAAAAATATAGTTTGTACAAATCCTGAACAGTCAAAACCGCCAGAAGTTTTCCCACCCCATCTATATGGGCAACCAATTAAATGCCTTGCATATGATAATAAACTATCCAAACTAGTTACTTCACCAATTTTTACAGGCTCTAAAGAGAAGTTATAATCATCCTCATTAATGGTTTTATACTGTCCATTTAACTTTTGAACCCTACTCCCAAACGGTAATGGATGTTTATCTATAACTATATATTCACATTTTACAGGCTCCTCTTCTAACGTTCCATAAAAACCTTTTATCCATCCTTCATAGTCATCTTCCTGTAGGATATTTAACCAACTACCTTTTACACCAAGAACTTTAACTTGCTCGCCAAAAGTTGCTTCTGAAATTTTTGAAGAATTAAATGATGGCTCTGAATAACAAGGCGCTACCAAGGACCTTATTACAAATTTTTCTTTTTTTAATTTTTCATGCATGATAATTAAATATTTTATTATTAAAAATTACCTAACAAAATAAATATGAATTACAATATTTCATTTATGATTTTTTATTAATTAAATTTATTTATAGAGTTTATAGCTTTAAAGGGAAGTCTGTTGAAATCAGACACAGTCCCCGCTACTGTATTTGCAGAACGCTAGGTTTTTTTATATGCCATTTCCATTAATGGAGAGAAGGTAAATTTAGCTGAAACTACATAAGTCAGGAAACCTTTAAGTTAATAATAAATAAAAAATAACTTTCGGGAGAAAAGTAATGAAAAATAAATCACTAATACTTTCCATTTCATATTCAATAAATAACATATTTAAAAATAAGTTAATTTTACTTCTTAGTATTTTAACTATTCACTTTAATTGTGAAGATGTCTCAAATAATAATGATAATAACTCTGAAGAATTATTATTTATTGCCAGCGAGGGAAACTTTGGTCAAGGAAATGGTTCAATATCTGTTTTTAAAGATAATGAAAAGATTCAAGAAATATTAGATATGGGAGACGTTTTACAATCAATCTTAATACATGATAATCATTTATTTGCAATACTTAATGGAAGTAGTGAAATAAAACGATACTCAATATCAGATCAAGGTCTTACCTTACCTGGTATAACAATTTCCACTGAGAGCTCTAGTCCTCGTGAAATGATAGTGTTAAACAACAAATTATACTTCAGTAATTGGAATTCTAAGGATATTAAAATTTTAAATTTAAATACCTTTGCAATTGAAGAAAACATAACCCTAGAAGGACTTCCTGAAGATATAGTCTCTAATGGATCACATCTGTACGTCAGCATTCCTCATTTAGTCCTTTATGATCAAGGTAATGGTACAAGCGTTGTAAAAATAGATCCTAATACAAACCAGATTATACAAAACTATGAAGTTGGTAGAGGGCCACAGCAAATGGTGATTTTTGAGGATAATTTAATTGTATCTCGTACGTATTATAGTGATAATTGGTACCAAACATTTTTTGGCACAACTCAGATAAATTTAACATCAGGTAATGTGATAAAAACCGATCACGGAGAGGGTATTGTCTGTGGTGGAAATGTTATGATTTATCAGAATCAACTTTATAGAACTAGTCTTGGTGGAATTGTACCTATTGATCAAAACGATCTAAGCCTAGATATTGCTGCAAGAATTGGTGATTATACTAGTAAGGATTCATATTATAATTCTAACTTGTATTCTTCAGATGTCATTAATAATCAAATATTTTTTGGAATCACTAATGATTATGTTTCACCTGATAGTGTTTATATTCAAAATAATGGCACAGAAATATTGTTGGAAGTCGGTGCTGCTCCAGGAGATTATGCTATTTGGGAAAGTAATTAATCCAAAAAGTTCCATTTTATAGATAATGACGCCAACCTGCTTGCGTTTGGATAGAATTGATTAAAAATTATTTGATCGCCCTTGTAGGTTTTGCCTAAAGAATCATAAATGATATTCAAAACATTGTTCATTTTATAATTTATTTCTACGTTTCTAACCACACATTTTAAATTGAAATAGGGTATCCATATATCTTCCAACTCAGAAATTTGATCTGCCTTAAAAGGAAATTTTTCTACAGGACTTAGCGAATATTCATTCTCTCGATTTAAATATCCATCCAATGAAAATGAATAATGAACAGACATTGCATTTGAAAATAATCTAAAATCATTTCCAACCTTAATTTTTAATCTATCTCTGACGCCATCAACTATATAATCTGAATTTTCAATTAAGCTATATTGAATGTGAATAAATAGATCATTTGAAAAAGAATGATTAAAATCAAAAGATATCCAGCTATTAAATCCATTTTTTGGTAAGCCCATATATACGCTATTCCAATCGATTTTATAAAAAGCAAAATCAATACCAATTTTAGATCTATTAAAAATGAGACTATTTTCAACCCAAAAATGATCTTTTTGTTCAAAAAGAATTGTATCAGTAAATGATATATGAGCAGGCTTTAGAGAACGACCAACATTTAATTTAGAATTAAATGACTTATGTTTAAAATTTGACTCACAAATAGCTATAAAGTTTTGTCCATCTTCATGGCTATTTGCACCTATATATAACTGTGAGTTTTTATTTTTTAAAAACGCATTGATACTATTCCAACCATAAGTTTTAGTTTTATCAATATCTAAAGATCTCTTATCTAAATTAATTAAAAATCCATAACTGAGATTTTTTGATTTAATTAAGGATACTGAACTACTCAATCTTGTCCTAGTTAAATACACTACCCCATTATTAATTGAAGAAGAATGAAAACTATCTAATCTTTGTAAAAAATTGTGATAACTAATTTTAATATTAAGACTATCATATGAGAAATTATATTTTACATTGGATGATGTAATTCTTGAATCAAGGAATGAGATATTAGTCGAATCATATAAACCAAAATCAGAATTAAAATTACCTAATGATATTAAAATCTGATCATTTACCCCTTTATAGTAGTATTTTGCTATGTATGTATACTGGATAGGATTTATTAAACCAGAATTATTATTATATTGATTATATAAACCAGCATATCTTCTTTTAAATGCATGTAAATCTATTTTTCGATTCTTTCTTGTATAATTAATGCCTAAGTCTAAATTATCTAAAAAATAATCACCTTGAACATAATCAAAATAAGATTTCGTAAATATAGAATCATGTTCAAGTGAATCAGATGAACTTTTAAATAGATTCGTTTCAACTTGAGGTCCATACATTGATGAGAAATTTGAAAAAGTGCCATCAAAAAATATTCCATTTGAAGACCAATCTTCATTCCACATAAGGTCTCCTCTTTTTAAGGTATGCCCTTGATGTCTAGAAAAATCATAAAATACATTTTCTACATTTTGAGAAAAAAGATTACCAATTAAAAAAACAATAATAATTCTTAACATATAGACTAAATATATCTAAAATAAAATTATAACATTAACATGAAAAGTAAATACAATATAATTTAAATGGACAATCAAAAAGTTTCTTTCTCAATAAAGTCATATAAAGATAATGAACATGTCAGAATTTTAAATTCTGTTTTATCAAAATGGCTTACTAATCCTAAAATACTTCACTTTACAGCACCGAAGATTCAATATCCATACAATATAAATAATTGGATATCTGTCTCATATAATGATCAAGACACTCAAACATATACCATTGAAATTGATAATTGGATTATTGGACATCTAAGCGCAAAATTGAATAATGAAGAAAATTCAGCTCATCTTTTTCATTTGATAATTGATGAAAATCATAGAAAAAAAGGCTATGCAAAAAAATTAATTAACTATGTAGAAAAAAAATTAATAACTGAAAATAATATTAATTGCATCACACTGAATTGTGTGAAAAAAAATGAGCCAGCTATTAGCTTATATCAATCTATCGGCTACAATATTATCAAAAAAAAAAAATATTTAAAGATGAATAAATATTTTTAAAAAGAAAAAAACTACTTCTTTATAGGCTTTACAAATAGTTGATGGACATGCCTAACAAGCTTATAACCATATTTTTTTACTATCTTATCTTGAAGTTTTTCAAGTTCTTCGTTATAAAACTCAATAATTTTTCCAGTCTCTAAGCATATAATATGATCATGATGTTCATCATCTACTTTATGTTCATATAATGCTCTCCCATCTCCTAATTCCATCTTTCGGACTAAATTATTTTTAACAAGTACATCTATAGTGCGATAAACCGTTGCTCTAGAAACATTAATATTATTATTCTTTTTAATTATTAAATATATCTCTTCAGCATCTCTATGTTCAGTTGAACTCCTAATTTCATCCCAAATAATTTGCCTTTGCTGAGTATATCTAAGGCCTTCATTTTTAAGAACATTTTTTAAAGTATCTATTTGATTCATATTTAAAGTAAAGGATTTTTTTTACCGATATAGTACAATTTACAATGTTTATAAAGGAAATATTAAAGTTTATAATTTTTTTAAATTTGCAAATTTTACAATTAATTTTTTTCTGGTGCCATCATTAAATACCACTCCTACTCTTTGATTTTCTCCCGTACCACTTAGAGCCATTATTTTACCTGCTCCAAAAATAGAATGTTCAACATTATCCCCAACTTGAAAATCATCAAAGTCAGTTACAGTTCTAACCATCTGTGTAAGGCCATCTTTCTTTTTCTTTCCTGCTACAAATTTCCTAGTTACTGCAGAACTAAAACTTATTCTCTCAAGCGACTCCTCTGGTATTTCATTTATAAATCTACTTGGCAATCCATTGACTGTTTCAGCACCCATTCTTCTTCTATTAGTAGCATACAATAAATAAACTTTTTCTTCAGCTCTAGTGAGGGCTACATAGAATAATCTACGTTCTTCTTCTAGTTCACTTTTATCATCTAATGAATTAAATAATGGAAAAAGGCCTTCATCCAAACCGGCAATAAATACTACAGGGAATTCTAAACCTTTTGATGAATGGATTGTCATTAGTGTAACTCGATTATCCGAGTCATTCCAATGATCAATATCTGTTTGCAATGATACGTCTTCAAGGAAAGTGCTTAATTCAGCTTTGGGGTTTCTTGCTGAAAATTCCTCAATACTTGTCAATAATTCTGCAACATTATCAAAACGATCTTTGGCATCAGGTTCTTTTGAATCTTTGAAATGAGATAATATACCAATTTCTTCAACTAAACTTCTTGCCAGCTCACTTGCGCTTAACTTTTTTCTTAATTCATGATACTTTATTATAATATTGTAAAACTTATAAAGCGCATCTGATTGCTTGCCTCTAATATCCATCTTATCAGGGTTTTTCAAAACTTCGATAAATTCAATTTTATCTTTTTCAGACTGATAAACACATTTATCAATAGTTTTAGCCCCTATTCCTCTAGCAGGGAAGTTTATAATTCTTCTAAGCGAAATTGTATCTTTTAAGTTTACGACTAGTCTAAGGTAGGCTAAGACATTTTTCACTTCTTTACGTTCATAAAAACGAACACTACCAACAATATTATAAGGGATGCCTTGCCTTATAAAACTTTCTTCTAGCGCACGCGATTGAGCATTTGTTCGATAAAGAACTGAGAACTTATTAAAAGTCCTTTTATTCAATTTAATTTCTTTTTCTATTGATGAAACAATTGCACTCGCCTCTTCCTGCTCATCAATAGTTTCAAGTAGCCCGAGTGTTTCACCTGATCCATTAGCAGCAACCAAATTTTTATGTGCCCGATTATCGTTATTCATCACAACAGCAGTAGCAGCATTAAGGATTTCTTGTGTTGAACGATAATTTTTCTCTAAAGTAAAAACACGACATGATGAGAAGGTCTTTTCAAAATCTAATATATTCGACACATCAGCACCTCTCCATCCATATATTGATTGATCATCGTCACCAACAACGCAAATATTTTCATGGGCTTTAGCTAAATTTGTTAAAAATTGAAATTGAGCTCGATTAGTATCTTGATATTCATCCACAAGAATATATTTCCATCTTTTTTGGTATTTTTTCAAAATAGCTGGCTTCTTTTTAAATATCTCTAAAGGGAAGGTTAATAAATCATCAAAATCAAGAGCATCATTTAGTTTAAGATTTTTTTGATATTCTTTATAAATTTTAGCAACAGTTTTTTCTAAAATTGTCCTCGCTTTCCTTTCAACAGTAGGCGGGTCAATCATTTTATTCTTAAATAGACTTATTTGGTTTCTAAGTTGATTTGGAGTAATCAATGTTTTTGATATTTCAAACTCCTCAAAAAGAACTTTAATTAAATCTAATTGATCCTTGACATCATAAATAGCAAAGTGTTTGCTAAAACCTAGCGTATGAATATCTTCTCTTAAAATTCTAGCACAAATTGAATGAAATGTCCCCATAGATAAATCCAACTCATTTTTTTTAAGAAGCTTCATTACCCTTTCTTTCATCTCTTTAGCAGCTTTGTTTGTAAAAGTCACCGCTAATATCTCTTGAGGTTTGTATAACCCTTCATTTACCAAATGAAATAATTTATGAGTTAGGACTCTTGTTTTACCACTTCCAGCGCCTGCAAATATCAAGACTGGCCCATCTATTGCTTCAACCGCAGCTTTCTGGGTTTTATTTAATGATTTTAGACTCATGATCCAGCCCTTTCCCTCTTAACTTTTTTTCTTACTCGTTGGAAGGCCCTTTTTGCGCGTTCATGCTCTTTTTCATTTCTTGAAAAAGTATGGTAGCCATCACCTTTTGCTACAAAATATAAATAATCATTCGTTTGTGGATTTAAAGCAGCATTTAATGACTGAGCACCTGGAGAGTTTATGGGACCAGGAGGTAAACCTTTAACCATGTATGTATTATATGGTGATTTTATTCTTAAATCTCTATTTAGGAGTCTTCTTGGCCCATCTTCAATTATATATTGAACTGTCGGATCAGCTTGTAGTTTCATACCTCTTTTTAAACGGTTATGATAAACTGCTGATATAGTTGGTCTTTCAGAATCATATATTGCCTCACCCTCAATTATAGATGCAATTATAATAATTTCGTATGGAGAATACCCAAGACTATCTGCCTTTGAAATATTTTCTTCATTCCAAAATAATTTATGCTCTTTAACTAACCTTCTAACAAGTGATTTTTTATCTACACCTTCAAAGAAATAATATGTTTCAGGAAATAGGTATCCCTCTAAATTATTTACATTTAATTTTAATTTTTTTATAAAAATTTTATCATTAAATAAATCCATTATTTCAGAATAATTAAACTTCATTTCTTTTTCAAGATGCCTTGCAACTTGTTTTATATTCCAGCCTTCCAAAAATGTAATTTTTTTTCTATCAGGTTTTCCATACACAAGATTATCAATTATATCATTATTAGTGCGGGCATTTTCAAATGTGAATATTCCAGCTTGGATAGATTTGTCATAACCTTTCATCTTTGTAAAAAATTCAAATAACAACTTATTAGAAATAATACCATTATTTTTGAGCATACTAGAAATACCTGATAAAGTTTCTCCATGAGTGATTCTAATTTTTTTTATTGAACTCATGTTAGTTTGTGGCCAAAAATTTATAGTTATATACACCGTTGAAATGATTACAGATAGGCATACTATAAAATAGGATATAAATAATTTAGGGCTTCTTTCATCACTCATTTGGAGGGGTGAAATTTATGCAACATACATTGTGACTGTCAATTTTGTTTATTTAAAATAAAAATAAAAATGACTTTTGTTGCCAATTCATGAATTGTAATTTTATAGGTATGAGTAATTTATTTCACAATAATAAAGACAGTTCAGGAGAACTTTTTCAAGGCTGGTCCTTTGAGAAAGAGAATTATGTTTTTTTTATAGTGGGAATAATTTCAGTGATTTTAGGATATATAGTTATGGCTACTGGAGAAACTTATAGTTTTCAAAGTTTATCCCTAGCACCAGTATTACTTTTTGTAGGTTATATTATCCTAATCCCTATTGCACTAATCTACAAAAAAGATAAATAAAATTTTCATTTTGGGATCGTAGTTCAGTTGGTTAGAACGCCGGCCTGTCAAGCCGGAGGTCGCGAGTTCAAGTCTCGTCGGTCCCGCAATATAAAAGCCCACTTATCAGTGGGTTTTTATATCTATATTATATAGTTAAATATCATAGACCTTCGTCTTTTGATCTCTGCCTTTTAAACTTATTTCTCCTTGATAATTTGCTTTATCATAAAGATCTTTAGTCAAGGAAGAGTATATCTCATGCGAGAATAATATACTTGTGGAGAATTCTTTATTAGCTTGCTCTAATCTTGATGCAACATTAACTGTATCTCCGATTGTACTATATTGCAACATTCTATCGCTACCTATATTACCAGCTATTACACCACCGGTATGAACCCCAGTGCGAGCAGTAATTTTGTCAATTCCATGATTTTTCCAATATCTAGAGAATTCATTTTCGTTCCATTTCTCATTTAACTCATCAAGTTTTTCTCTCATTTTAATAGCACATTTAACAGACACAATCTCATGGTTTTCAATTTTTTCTGGTGCTCCAAATACAACCATCACAGAATCACCAATGTAGTTTATTATTTGACCTTCATGTTCATCAATAACATCATGCATTGCAGAGAAATACTCATTTAAAAATTGTACAGCAGTTTCAGGAGACATGTGTTCAATTATTGTAGAATATAATGCAATATCTGTAAATAAAATTGAAACCCAAATATTATCGCCTTTGAGATCACCTTGATTATCTAAAATCTTTTCTGTTAAAGTCTCTCCAAAATATCTCTTTAAGGTTTTTTGCATTAATTGTCGGTTCGACTCAAGCTTTTTATTTTGAAAGAAGTCTCTTCTAAAATCAATCTCCCTTGACCGTTTATTTACAATTAAGAAAATAGCTGGTATACATAATAAATATGCTAATTGATCAATTGTCATATTACCCTCGGATAGTACCACAATTGAAAATGGAACCGAGGTTCCAATTACAGCTATAATTGCATTAATAAAATGAAATGGATAAACAATTAAATAAAGCATACATAAAATTGGTAGCACTCCAGCGCCAACAGGGAAAATAATATCAGAAAAATAGTAAGTTAAAGCTCCACAATTCATGAACCCAATTGATTGAATTAAAAAATAATATTGATGATATTTCTTCTTATTCTCATTTGATGTAAATATAAATAGTAACATTACTACGATAGAAAATAAATGATAAGCCAGATAATATGGAGCTTTCCCAGCTCCCTGGATAAAAATATCATCAAATCTAATCACCATACCGATTATAATATCAAAATAGAGCAGTATTTTTATATTATTCCATATTTTATCCCATCGGTAGGATAAAAATTCTTGCTCCAATTCTTTTTCATAAAATCGGCAAGTCAATTTATCAATGTTAAATTTTTTCATTAGTTTTATTACTATTTATCGAAACAACGTATACGAGTCTAAATTTCCAAATTTTAGAAATTTAACATAAACTAAAGGAGTATTTATAAGAAAATTATAGAATTGTAATAATTGTATATATTCAAGTTCTATTTATAAAAGTTGAGAAAGACTTATGATATATTCCTAATAACAGAATAAAAATATCTAATAAAGATATAGATTCGAGTCTTGAAAAAAATAAAGTAAAGTTGGAACTTTAAGGCCTCCATGAAAATAATTTTATACTTTAAAGATGTTTTGAATGAACTTAGTCCAAAAGCTAATGTCATATCCCTTTCAGAAAATATTAAAGGAGACATCATAGCTGGTATTACTGTCGGTATAATCGCATTGCCTCTAGCACTGGCATTTGGTGAAATTTCACAACTTGGCCCAATCGCGGGTTTATGGGGAGCAATAGCAGGCGGTATTATAGGGGGTTTATTTGGTGGATGTCTTGTTGGTGTAAGCGGCCCTACAGCTCCAAAAGCTGCTCAAATTGCAGCATACATGAGCCTTTTTGTTATAGGTAATACTAATAATCCAGATTTAGTCGCAGCTTTTTCAATCATATTTTTAAGTGGACTAATTTTAGTTTTAATATCATTTGCCAGAGTCTCTCATTTTATACATTACACACCCTACCCTGTCGTTGCTGGATTCATGTGTGGTATAGGGGTTATTGTTATACTAACGCAGCTGAACGCTTTTGTAGGACTTGATGTAAAGAAAAATATAAAAGATGTAATTATTAATTTATCAGATACTATAAATAGCGCAAATATAGAAGCACTGTACGTTTCTATACCTTCACTTATCATTCTATTTTTATGGCCCTTTTTTAGTAGTACCATTTTAGTTTTAAAGAAAATTCCTGCTCCACTCACTGCTCTAGTAGTTGGTACTAGCATTTCCCAAATATTTAATTTAGACATCCCCTACATTGGAGATAAAATGACCAACGAATCTGCAAATGAAATTTTTTCAATTTACACTCCTGATTTAAGTCGATCTATTGAATTTATAGTTCCTGCATTTGCTTTAGCCGGGTTAGCAGTATTAGATAGTTTATTAAGCTGCAAAGTTGC
The DNA here is from genome assembly GCA_902559415.1 of uncultured Fidelibacterota bacterium. Taxonomy (GTDB): domain Bacteria; phylum Fidelibacterota; class Marinisomatia; order Marinisomatales; family UBA1611; genus TMED80. The sequence continues at coordinate 2,600 of CACEHW010000017.1, read as the reverse complement.
CGATAATATTACTGGGGAACGTCATAGTAGCGATAGAGAAACTTTCGGCCAAGGAATGGCTAATATGGCAGCGGGATTATTTGGTGGCGTAACAACCGCTACTGCTACAATGCGCACTGTAGCCAATATTAAATTTGGAGGAAAAACTCCTCTTGCATCTATTGTTCATGGATTAACGCTTTTGGCTATATTACTAGGTTTAGGCTCTCTAGTAGCAAAAATACCAGCTGCCTGTCTAGCAGCAATTTTATTTAAAGTAGGTATTGAAATATTAGATTACCGCATAATGCCATTGATAAATAAACTACCGCTAAAAGATTTAATTATTTTTTGTACAGTATTATTTGTCACAGTTTATGAGGACCTTATGATAGCAATAGCTATTGGTATTATTTTTGCTGTTTTAAGCTCTTTGAAAGATTTGAAAAGTATTTTTAGAGAAAGAGGAAATTACCAATTTTTAAACATTAGAAATTTCGATTATGAGGAAGGTTTAGAATTTAAATCTGCAAATGATAGTATGATCAATGTATTATCACCAAGCGGACCATTATTTTTTGGATCTGTAGAAAAACTAATTAAATCCTACAATCAAATTCCAAGTGAAAGTAATGTCATAATTGATATGAGAAACATAACAAATATTGATCTAACAGGAGTTTTTGGTTTGGAAGACTTAATTAAATTATCTCAAAACCAAAATAGAAAAGTAGTAATAGCCAATATGGATGAAAATATAAAAAAAAGCTTTAATGATTTAAGAGCTATAGAACATATAGGATTTGCAAATTTATGTGAATCAACTAAAGAAGCAGTTCAAAAGATTAATAGCAGTTCCTTTTAAATATCTCTAAAACATAGAATTAATGTGATCTCTGCACGATTCAATTGTTCCTTTGTAAACTATAAAATCTTTTCGCATATCAAGTTTGTAGTTATACATTTTGTCATAGTAGTTCAATAATATCATTAATATCCATTTCTTATGAAGTTCTTCTTCATTATTATAAAATGCATTTTCCATTAAAAATTTAATTTCACTATAAATTTTATTCCCTAGTCTTCGTTTAATATTTTTTAATGATCCTAAGTATTTTTTTAGAAGGATATCTTCACTGAATCCATTTTTTATTTCTTCATAAATATATTCTCTATAAATATTTTCAGCTCTTACATCATTTTCAACCTTTAAAATTATAAGTTTTGAGGTTTGCATTTTTTCATACCAAAATCCAGGTAGACCAGCCCTACCGATTGTTCTACTTTCATCTTCTAGAATCATATGATCATAATTATGATTTAAATAGTTTAGAGTCAAAATATTTTCAAAATTTACTTGAGATGGTTGGCCGTCTTGCTTACCACCAAAAGCAGATCCTCTATGATTTGCAAGGTCTTCTAAATCAATTGATTCCTTAAATGAATTTAAAAATTCAGTTTTCCCAGATCCTGTTAAACCGCCAATAATTATCCATTCTTTTTTATATTTATCTATGTTAAAGTGTTGACTAATAATCCAGCTTCTAAAATTTTTATAACCCCCAACAAGTTTCTCTACATTTACACCATAATCTTGCAACCACTTTACAGCAATCTCTGACCTCATACCACCACGGAAACAATAAACCACGCTACCTGGGTTTTCATTTAGATGTTCAGCCCATAATCTAACAAGCTTTTTTTTTGATTCTCCTTTAACTAAAGAATGACCTAATAAGACAGCGGAATCACTTCCATTTTTTTTATATTCAATTCCAACCTGTTTGAATTGTTCATTAGTTAAAATTGGTATGTTAATACTTGATGGTATAGAACCTTTTTTAAATTCATCCTCAGACCTTAGGTCAATATTGGAAACATTTGATATATTTCTGAATTGCAAACTAAAAAAATTAAGGAGTAATATATTTAAGTAGATTCTTCAATTGCTATATTTGCCAACAAATCAGCTCTTTCATTTTCAGGATGTCCTGAATGTCCTTTTACCCAATCCCAACTAATAGAGTGTATCTTAATGAGAGAATCTAGCTCAATCCATAATTCTTTATTTTTTACTTCTTTTTTTGCTGCTGTCTTCCATCCATTTTTTTTCCAATTATAGATCCAATCCGTTATACCATTTTTCACATATTTTGAATCTGTGGTAATAATAATTTCACAAGGTTTTTTTAAATTTTTTAAGGCCTCAATCACGGCTTTTAATTCCATGATATTGTTTGTTGTTTCTTTGCTAAAGCCTTTAATCTCTTTTTCTTTGTTTTTATACCGCAGTATAGCTCCCCAGCCTCCAGGGCCAGGATTACCTTTGCATGCTCCATCTGTAAATATTTCTACTTTATTCAAAATTTAAATCACCTATTCTACGATAAAAATACAGAAACCTTTTTATCTAATAATTCAATATTTCTTAAGTTATCTTTTAATTGAAGTTCTAATTGAAATTTCATTCTATTCTGCTCTAAATATTTTTTATTCAAACTCTTTAACTTATGTGGAGATTGCCTAATTCTACTTTCATAATCATTTATCGATACATTATTCTGCCTGGCATTTTCTTTATATCTCAGTAACTCAAATTCTTTTTTAGTTAATTCTTTTTC
>CACEHW010000016.1 GCA_902559415.1 uncultured Fidelibacterota bacterium | reverse complement strand
TGATATCGATGAAAATGGTTCAAGTGCATTTATTGTCTGGGAAGATTATAGAAATGGTAGCGATTATAATATAATTGGGCGAGAGATTGACCTTTCCAGTGGACCTACAGGTAACGAAATCTATTTTTCTTCAGATACTACTAATCAGCAAAAACCATTAGTAAAATCCGTAGCAATAGGTGAGTACATAATAGTCTGGGAAGATGGAAGAGGATATTACAACAATGATCCTTTACTAATTAATGGTGTTGATCTTTACGGTTCAGCCTATGTCGTTGGCCTTGGAAGAACAACAGGCATAGATGGTATTCCAATATCTATAGAATATCATGATCAGAAAAAACCCTCAATTACTAGATATAGTGGCGACGACCATCTATTGCATTGGATTGATCTTAGAAGCTCAGGTAAAGAGGATTTAGCAAACTATTATGCTAAAATAATAAGAAGGTCCGATATTCTTAAATCAAACGATAAATACGATATTTCAAATTTACCAAATGCTTTTAGCGTACATGCGGTATATCCTAATCCATTTAATGGTAAAGTTAAGTTTGATTTTTCAGTTGATGCACCAGAGTTAGTAACCTTTAATGTATATGATATTACTGGGAGAATGATTGTTGATGAATTAATAATGAGTAGTTCGAAAGGCTACCATCAGGTCTCTTGGGATGGAAGAAATAGGCATGGTGACTTGGTATCAAGCGGGGTTTATTATTACACCTTTACTCTACCAGAGAGGGTTGTGAGAGGCAAGCTTACGTACTTAAAGTAATCATTTAAGTAAATAATATTATTTATTATTATGAATATATTTAAAAGTGCAATTATATCTGTTTTTCTAGGCGGGATTCTGTCTTCACAAGCCCTAGATGATAGATATCATTCCTACCCTGAAATTTTATCATTAATTGACTCTTTATCTACTATTGAAGAATATCAAAACATACTTTTAGTTGATACTATTGGATACTCTTCTTTAGAAAATATTCCTATTGTGGCTGTAAAAATATCAGATAATGTTCAGGTAAAAGAAGATGAGCCAAGAGTATTATTTGTTGGTCAAGTTCATGCTGAAGAGGTATTGGGGATTGAAGTAGTACTAAGCCTATTGATGGACCTTTTGGATCCTAGACCTGAAGATTACAATCACATGAATATTTTGAAATCTTATCTAGAAATTTGGTTAATTCCATCTGCAAATCCTGATGGACTTGGTGTGGTGCATGAAGGTCTTGATCTAACATTTAGGAAAAATAAGACAGACTTTTCCCCAGATGGTCCTAATCCAAATGGAATATTTGATTACGAGCCATCGATTGGTAATGATGTGGATGGGGTCGATTTGAATAGAAATTTTGGATTTAATTGGACATTTGGTGATACTTTTTTGGTCTTTGATGAGACAGACTATGGATCCCATTATGATTATTACCGTGGTCCTTTACCTTTTTCCGAGAGGGAAGCAATCGCAATTCGTGACCTAGCACTTCAGCACGATTTTGTTTTTTCAATTGTATGGCATAGCTCTAGGTCAGGGAGATTATCTGAGAAAGTATTTACCTCTTGGAACTGGGAGGGTGTCAAAGCTTCGCCAGATTTAGATTTAATGAAAGGAGTTGCAGATTCATTTTCAAGCTTAATGGAGAAAGAGGATGGAACGGGCACTTACCTTTCAGTTTTAAGCGGCTCGAGAAATGGTAAACTTCATGATTGGTTTTACAGAGAAACTGGTTGCATACAGTACCTGGTTGAGTGTGGAACCTCTAACTTACAGCCAGATAGCTTGTTAATTGAAAGTACAGTTAGCAGAACAAAGCCTGCCATGGTTTATCTTATGGATAGAGCTATAGGTTACTACACAGATGCTGGACAAGCTACTGGTATCGTATATGATGCAAGTACAAATGCTCCTATTTCTGGGGTAGAAGTTGAAATTGAAGAGCACTCAGGTTCAGTATTAAAACCAAGATTAACAAATGAATTTGGGCGCTATAGGCGTATTCTTGATGCTGGAACCTATCACCTAAATATTTCAAAAAAAGGATATATCCCAATAAGACAATCAATTACTACAAATAACAGCGGAATTACTAATACAGATTTTTCTCTTTTGCAGGCACCTTTACATTCTGTCAGAATAGACTTAGATAATGGAGTGACCGGAAATCTACCTTATGAAATAAAATGTTATGTAATTAGTGATTATGATACAGATACGCTTCTATTTGACGATTCATACGTAAACCTCACATTGTCTGAGGGTTTCTATAAATTTGTTGTTGATCCATCGATAGGAATACCTTGGGAAAAGAAACTATATATTGATCAGGGTTATAATTTCATTGTGCCGATAGATATGTCAGGGAGTATTGTTAGTTATGAACTTAGTCATAACTGGAGCGAATGGTCAGCTAGTCAAGATAGTTGGCATATAATAAATGATAACTTGCTATCACAATCAAGTTTATACTATGATAATAATGATTCACTTCTTGCATTGCAAGAAATTGGATCATCATATTATGACGTCTCTGGATCAAATAGAGTTACCTTTAAAATAGATCATAAATATGAAACTGAGTGGGACCATGACTCAGTTGGAGTCTCAGTTTATGATCTTAACCAAAATTTAATGTTTAGAGATGGATGGAGTGGTCATAAATGGGGTCATTATGTAACTAATTATTTTAGTATTATTGATAGTGAAGGATTCGATTCATTGAGGGTAGTGTTGTGGTTTAAAACTGATCAAACAGTTAATTATCGTGGATGGGATGTAAATAGTTTTACAATGTATGCATTAGATGATGCATACTTGTTAGCGGAAGAAAGTTTATCTAATACATTGCCTCAAATTAATTTTAATTTTCGAGGTGTTTTCCCTAACCCCTCATATGGAAAAATGAGTCTAGATATTCGATCTTGGCAGGGTGGTCCTGCTAAGGTAAAAGTATATAATATTTTAGGTCAACAATTGTATGAAAGAAAAACGGAGTTTTTAGGAAAAGGTAGTTTTTTTCTTAATTTAGATTTTAATGAGTTTGCCTCTACAACAGTAAGTTCTGGAATGCTATTTGTTGCAATTGAATCAAACAATCAGAAAGTTATTCGTAAATGTATCATTTTAAAAAATTAATCTTCTTAGTATCATTTTTAAGCTTTTTATTTTCTACTGAAAAATCGTTTAGAGGAAAGAATAGGGATGATATTCTTCATTCCAAGATTCCAATTAGTTTTATGCATCAGGTTACTCATGGCTATGATCTACTTCCTCAACAGCTTTCTCCGGTGAGAGGTGGTTATCTAATTATTGCCAGAGAGGGTTTAGTTCAGCAAGGTTATATTGACGTATTTGCAGAGTTTAAAAAGACTCAGGGCTTTGATGTAAACGTTGTGTCTTTAAGTGATTCTGAGCTTGATGTAAGTACTGTCCAAGGCTACATAACAGATCACTTTCTTGAGGACCCAATGTTGGAATATGTGTTACTTATAGGAGATGTCGATGGGTTTGCAGAAATACCATCATATTATTACGGACCTGAGAATGATGTCACAGATCAAAAATATACTCATATTGTAGGCGATGATTATATTCCCGATTTATTCATTGGCCGAATTTCCATTGACTCTGCTTACGAGCTTGCTGTGATAATGCTCAAAACTATCGCATATGCTAGAGAGCCTTTAGCATATGATCAAGAATGGCTTGATCGTGCTCTCGTTGTTGCAGGTAATTATGCAAATACTCCGCCTATTCCAATTACTCCTAAATGGACATCATATTGGTTAAGAGATGAGCTATTAAATCTTGGCTATAGTTCTGTCGATACCGTTTTTTATCCGCCTATTCAGCAAGGTGCTCCTTACATAACTGAAATAATAAATAATGGTGTAGGTATTGTTAATTACAGAGGCTGGGGAGATGCTAATGGTTGGCATTATCCTGAATTCCATGCTGATGATGTTAATGGTTTAAATAATGGATGGTTAACGCCTGTTTTTATGAGTTATGTATGCAACTCAAATGATTTTGCAAATAGCGTTGATCCATGTTTTTCTGAGGCAATATTAAGAGGAGGAACAACCACAAATCCAAAAGGTGGAGTAGCATTCATAGGACCCTCTGACTTACACACCAGCACAAAGTACAATAATGTAATTAATGCATCTATGTATGATGCAATGATTAATTATAATGTTCATGAACTAGGGCCAGCATTGATGGCAGGACAGTTTGGGCTTGTAAAAGAATTTCCAAATCAAAATGAACCAGGTGAGGCTCAAGAATTCTATTTTCATGTATATAATATTTTAGGTGATCCATCCCTGCAGGTTTATTTAGATAAACCAGATTCTTTTACAATCAATTCAAATGATATTTCATCATCTGATGGATATATTCATTTGGAGGTATACTCATCATTCGGAGAACCTGTAAAAGACGCGGTCATTGCGATTTTAAATAATGGTCAACTAATATCAAAAGGTATCACATCAAAAAGCGGTAAATATGTAGATAATTTGAATACTGAAGGATTGACATCAATAGAGATTTATGCAAACAAAGGTGGTTTTGTACAGGGGCATATTTCTAAAAATATTATTCAAGGTATTAGTAATCAATATGGCCTTAAAATGGTAGATATTCACACTTCCTCTGAGTCGTCTCAAGACATTAACTCCTTTGGTAGTTTTATCAGTTTAAATATCAAATTAGCGAATACTCTTGATATTATGTCTACTGGTTTTGATGGTATAATTAGTTTCTCCAGTGGAGTGAATCCTGAACAAAAATTTGTTTCTTTTCCCTCAATTACTGAGGGTGATTCAGCTAATGTGGTAATTGAAGGACTTCAGATTTTAGGTAATGAACATGAATATAGTGCTATTGGTAGTATTGCTGATCTAAATGGCAATGAACTTTTTGAAATTGGTCTTAAGATTGAGCCAATAAATATCATAGCGAGTATTATTGATGATGGTATCCCCGGTCTATCCGTATTTAGCCCCACATTCCAAATAGAAAATTACTCTGCAGCTTCTTATAATAATATAAATATTAATGTTCAATCATTGTCAAACGGTGTAGAGGTGATTGAGGATCATTCCTCAAATACGACTCAGAATATTCTTCCTTTTTCAACAAACTTGTATCAAACAGATTACACATTAAGTATCGGTGATATACCATCTGGAAGTACTATTACACTGTTATTTCAATTGCAAAATGCAGATACTGTCTTTTACAGCAATAATGTTGAGTTTAAGGTTGGTTCTTATTCTCAAAATGTTCCTGTTTCGCCTAGTGAATATGGTTATTGGGCATACGATGATACGGATATTGATTTTGATTTGAGTCCTACATTTGAATGGATCGAACTTGACCCAACATATGGAGGTTCTGGTGCAAATGAATATTTACTGGATGATGATGACCATGTAACCATTCAGCTTCCATTTCAAGTCCAGTATCACGGTGAGTTGTTTAGCGAAATGACAATAAGCTCAAATGGTTGGGCATCATTGGTCCCTTGCGATATAGATTACTTTTGGAATATGTCTATTCCATCATTCATGAGTCCAAAGGGCATGCTTGCTCCATTTTGGGATGATCTTGAGGTTGTTGGAGAAGATTGGATTCGGGTATACACTAGGTATGATGAATTGGAAGGTAAGTTTATAATTGAATGGTCCAGAGCGCTTAATGGATATGATGAGATAACTGAGGAGACTTTTGAAATTATAATCCACGATACGAGTATTTTATCTACGCTTTCGGGTGATAATGTAATTGATTTTCAGTATTTAGAGATATATGATGTTGATGTTACAAAAAATTACTCTACCGTTGGAATACAATCTCCTAGAAATAATGATGGTCTTTCTATTATTTTTAATAATAACTATTCTGATGGAGCGGCAGAGTTGGTAAATGGTAGGGCAATACGATTCACAACAGATGCTCCGGATTCATATATTTCTCCACTAGGAGTAGATGATGACAAACAATTCCCAAAAGATTTTTCTATCAGCAGTTTATATCCAAACCCATTTAATCCAATTATCAATTTCAACTTACGAGTAATAAATAATGAAAGTATTAGTATAAAAGTTTTTGATATGATGGGGCGTTTAATAAATAATATTCACTCTGGTACATTAGTAGCTGGTAATTATAATTTTTCTTGGGATGGTAGATTATATAACAATGTAAAGGTCAGCTCAGGGACATACTTTTTAGTAGTTTCAAATGGTGTAAAAAAAGATGTTAAGAAAATGTTGTTGTTAAAATAAAAAGCGGGTTATATGATTAATAAAGCATCAAAAATTAAGATTTATTCAACCTCTTGGTGTGGTCCCTGCTCAAGCGCAAAACGATTATTGACAGAAAAAGGGTTTTCTTATGAGGAGATTGATATTGAAGAAAATGGCATGTCAAGGGATGATCTATTTAACATTACTGGAGGGCGTACAGTCCCTCAAATTGTAATCGATGAAAAAACCTTAGGTGGGTATGATGATTTGCTAGAATTAGAATCTAGTGGGCAAATTTTTTCTTGATGCAAAATCTTTTAAATACGTCGAGGGTTTCAATTGTTTTTGGAGCCCTTTTTTTATTTCTAAGCTGTTCTAGTCAAGCTCCTCAAATTTGGTTATTAAGAGATATACAATCTCTAGATGCTAATGTCATGAATACTGTCGAATGGTTAAAAATTGAAAAAAGTAATTATAAATTTTTAAATAAAGCACTCAAGAAAAAAATAGAAGTTTATAGGAAAACTAATTTTATAGTTTATCAAAAAATTGAAAAAGAAATTGAGATAATTGATAAAAATTTAAAAGATGTAGAGGTTTATTTAACTAAGCAAAAAAAAATCGCAAGACAGATTAGGCGACGACCTAAAATGAGAATTTTTGATAAACAAGTTGGAGGGGAGCCTAGTAATAAAATCTTCAGTAAAAAAAATATAGGGATTTCAAAGATTGACAAATCTGATAATGCTATTAAAATTATTAATTCTTTGGAAAACAATAGCTCCAGAATTATTTCAAATCAGAATATCTATGATTCCTCAATAAAACAATTATTTAAAATATTCAATAAAGAGAGTTACGATCTTGTTTTCATAAGAAGGGAAGTCGAACAGTACAATCAAAGTTTAAAAGACCTTATGTATAGTAGAAAACTACTAAATAATATTTTAGATGAATTTAATCTAAAAATTAGTGATGCACTTCTTGCTAGTGAAGAATCTGCTTATTCATCTAATATTATAGACCTTAGTCGTAAAATAGAGTTATATAATGAACAAATGAATGAATTTGAAAATTATGTTAGAAATTTAGAAAGTATTGCTGGTAAAGAGTGTCGAGGTTTGGTCTATATAATTAAAAAAGAAGAAAAAAAACAGTATAAAGAGAAGTATTTTAATGATTTATCAAACTATACTTTTATACTGAAAGAAATCCCTAAACTCATATCATCAATTTAAAATAGTTATTTTTTTTATATCTCTTTTATTTTGGCCAGTTATTTCTATGAAATAGATTCCACTGGATACTTTTTTACCAAAACTGTTTTTTAAATTCCATTTAAATGTTTTTTCTATTGTTGCTGAAAGTGGAATATTTTTACCCACTATAAGATTCCCTAATATGTTGTAAATGTTGATTTTTACATTCTGGTTTATTGTTGATGTGATTCTAGATTCAAATTTGGAGTCACTTTTGATAAAAGGATTAGGGTAGGTATTATAAATCATGAGTTCTTCTGATTCTCCTTGAGTTATGCTGCATTTATAGGACCAACTATCTTGAGTCTGACTTTGAGTATTTACTAATATAGACGCCCATTCTAAACCAACTGATGGGTCAATATTTAATTCGAAGCCATTTCGAATCGTCCAAGAATCTCGATCTTTATGCTTAAAAATAACCGCACTAAAAAGTTCATCTCTGATTCCATTTTGAACAGTTATAGATATATTTGCGGGAGACGTTAGGTCGAGTTTCAAGTAGTTTCCTGAGTTAGCTTCTAAATAGCTCTGAGTATATTCAATTAAATTATTTTCAAATGAAAGGTGAACTATTTCAAGAGGTCCCGAGACAGGATAGTATTGGGCCTCTTCATATGTAAATGGAGAAGCATTTAGATTATTTGACATTATTCTGTTTGCAATTCTCATGTTATTATGGGCACTAAAGAAATTGGAGTTAATACTACCTAGAGCATTATCTATTGAAGTGAAACTAATGTCATTTACTGAGTTTGCTATTGATCTAGATTGTTCCCAAATATTTTTTATCATTTCATGACCACCTAGGTGTTCATCGATATATTGAAAAAAAATAAAAGAGCCATACATATGAGATGACTCATCATCAAGGGGCTTACTTGAGTTTTGAAACCATGACGGCATATATCTGTAATGGTCATTAATATCATCATATAATTCATCTTCTGACCAAACTGCTGTCGCTTCCATTAACCAAAATCGCTCATAACAATTATAAGAAAATTGTATTGCATGAAAGAATTCATGAGCTGCAGTAATTTTAATATTATCAAGCTCAGAAAGACCTTGAAAAACTGGTCCGTTATAATTATTTCTCATTTTTATGTAGCTTCCACAGCTGGTGCTAGACTCATTTAAAAAAGAAGTGGTGTAGGTTATAGCAAAATAGTTTTGTGGAAGATTATCGATAAATATATCATACTTTGCATTTCCCATACTTTGGCTATTTAAAAAATTGATATCATATCCTAGTGAATCTTTAAAGAAGAGATATACATCCTCAAAAATTTGACCCATTTGCTCTGCATAATCAGGAATTGAATTATTATTTAAATCTGCAGTTGAGATGCCACTAGAGGAGCTTCCTTCATCATAGTGAATATTGAAACGAGTCGTTTGATATGTACTTTCCATTTGCTCAGGTAAAATTGCAGATAGCTTATTATTTATAACAGTGATTCCAGCTTCATTTAGAATATCTTTTTTAGATTGAGAGTTAGGTAGAGCATTATTTCTAATTAGATTGTTTAGGTGGTGCGTTGCATGAACTCGCTCATAGCGAGTGTTTAAAAGTGATTCCCAAGATTCATTTACTGTAGATTGCCTGGACAAACATAATGAAGTAATTAAAAAAAAATTCAATAAAAACAAATTATAGATCTTCATCTTCAGGAAATTTATGCTTGTGTCTTATGCGTATAAAAAGGCCCATTAAAATTATAACTACTGCCCATATCAAAGAAAAGTAAACTAAATAAGAACTCATTCAGAAGACCAGATCTTATTAAATAAAAAAGTTATTAAAATGGTCGATATACCTATCTGGAGATTATTTTCATTTTCTGATAACAGACCCGATAGTGTATATCCAATTCCAATTAAAAATAACCACGATTTAGATCGAAAAAATAGATTGTCAAATTCTCTATTTTTTTCATATTTAAGATCAGCTAAAGGCAACTCTTTAAATTTATCTAAAGAGTAATGCAAGTGTGCATTTATTAAATTTTTTTGATTTCTTTCATAAAATTCAAATGACTCAACTTTGTTTTTAAGTCTTAATCCTATTTGGGTTGTTCTATCATTTATAATTGGCTGAAATTCTAAAATAGGGTAATTAAAGTTAGTGTTCTTATTTAATGATAGTGTATCACAAAATACATTATGGAGAGTAAAATAGAACCATTCGTTATCGGATTGCCAAGCATAAATAGAGTCTGAAGAAATTGGATTTTCAAAGTTAAACTCAACTAATATTCCGTTATCCTTACCTTTGAAAATGATGTCATTCAAACTATTTTGTGAAATACCTCTTTCAAAAAAAATAAATAAAATTAATAGTGGTATGAAATTTATAGCCTTGAAATTAGGCGCTGGCCTCATCATTTTGCTCCATATCGCTTGAGTTTGAAAATAAATGGTATATAAAATAACATCCAATCCATAAAGGTACAATGCCTAGCAATATTAGCGATTTTTTAATTTCAGTAAAGAAGGGTATTGTAATCAGTGTTATACCGAAAGTGATGGCAATAAGTGATGGAAATAATTCTTTTTTATTCATGGATACTCTATAATATTTGCAAATTATTTGTGATAATACTAGTTCTATTTACAGGTTGTTCTGTCAAAAATAATTAAGCTAATTTAAGGAATAATATAGTACTGTCATTTGCCAAGAATATTCCACATATACTTTTTTTTTATTTTCGTTTCTTTTGCTCAATCGCAAAGTTTGAGCTCTAGCAGTGTGCAAGGTGCTTTTGGTGCAGTAACAATAGATGGTAAAATCTGGAATCAAGTCGCGTTAAGGCCTATCTTACCGATTGGGAAAATATCCTTTGCATTAGATATAGTTTTTTATATTGATCAAGATGGAAATATCCACGATGATGAATGGGATTTTTCCAATGGGAAAAAATCTAAAAATTCAATAATAGATAAAATTTATTATGTACGTTATGGAAAGAAATGGGATCCTTTTTACATTCAGATAGGCGCTCTGGATAATGTGACGATTGGACAAGGTATCTTAGTAAATCGATATTCAAATACAATTCTATACCCTCAAGTTAGAAAAGTTGGTATGGAAGTTAAATTTAAAGCTTATGGTTTCAATTTATATGGTTTCACAAATGATTTTAAAGAGAATTTTGGATTATCAGGGCTTCGGCTATCAAAAAAAGTTTTTAATGGAATAAATGTGGGTGGTTCTGTTGCAATAGATCGGAATCAATACCTTGGATTAAAAGATAGTGATAATGATGGGCGACCCGACCTTGTTGACGATTTCCCAGATAATTCGGACTTCTGGTTAGATACTGATGGGGATGGTATTGCAGATATCGACCCTAATGAGCTTGATATTGATGGAGATGGGATAACAGACACACTTGATAATAATATACCCGGTTGGGACTCAGATAGTTCGTTTGTGTTGGATACAGATATTTTTCGTAAGCCAGAACCTCTAAATGTAAGAGAAAAAGAAAAATCTATATATGCAGTTTCCATAGATGCATCTAAAATAATTTTCTCTGAGAAAAACATGAACGTAACTGTCTATGCTCAGATCGCTTCGCTTATTGGAGAAACAGTTAATCCTATTTCAGGTGAAAATATTAATCTGGGCAGCGGATTAATCCCTTTTGGGTTATCAACAAAATTTGGTCCTGCTAGATTTAAATTTGAATATAGAATGATGCCATCAGGTAGATTTGAGTTTGGTTATTGGGATAGATCTTATGAAATAGAAAGAGCTACTTTTTCATCTTTAAATACTACTTCAGACTCTGGAATACGTACAGGTGAGATTATAACTAAAGATAGTAGATTAGGAAAATTTGGTAAGCAAAAAGGATATTTTTCTACATTAAGTTTAGATTTAGGTGCGATGATCGGATCATCTATGTCATATCAAAATCTATTTGGTGAACAATGGAGCGATAGTGAAAATAAATTTAATAATGATCGGAATCAGAGTTTTATAGCAAGTATTGGTCTAAAAAAGCCAATTAGTAAAATAACTAGTGCGAGATGGTATTACCAGCAAAGAAATGTACCAAACCCTTTCAATTTTGAATACACTGAAAGCACTATATCGGGATATCGAATCGGAATAAAACTCGGAAATGGAATGATACTAAATTACATTTTCAGGAGGTCTTTTAGGGATATTGATGGAGATGGTAAAGTTAACGGAGAAAACGAAACAATTAATATGACTAGTATTGAAACAAGTTTTTCATTTTAATATATGAAATCATCTGAAATAAGAAAATCTTTTATTGAATTCTTTCAAAAGAAAGATCACAAGTTTATAAGAAGTGCTCCTGTAGTTCCCATTGGAGACCCAACTCTTTTATTTACTAATGCTGGCATGAATCAGTTTAAACCTATTTTTTTAGATGAATCTAAACCTGAACATGTTAGAGCAGTAAACAGCCAAAAATGTATTCGAGTAAGTGGTAAGCATAATGATCTCGAGGAAGTAGGAATTGATACTTTCCACCACACATTTTTTGAAATGCTTGGGAATTGGTCTTTTGGAGATTACTATAAAAAAGATGCAATTAAATGGGCTTGGGAGTTACTCACTGATGTTTGGGGGTTAGACAAAAACAGATTATGGGTAACTGTCTATAAAGAGGACCAAGAGGCTTATGAGCTTTGGTTGAGTCAAACCGATATTGAAGAAGACCGTGTACTTTGGTTTGGTAAAAAAGAAAATTTTTGGGAAATGGGAGAGACTGGACCTTGTGGCCCTTGTTCAGAGATTCATTATTATATTGGTGAGAATATTGCCAATCAATCTTCTGAGGGTGTTAATATAGATGCTCAATACTGGGAATTATGGAATTTAGTTTTTATTCAAAATGAGCGCCTTGCTGATGGATCACTAGTTCAGTTATCTCAGAGCCATGTTGATACAGGAGCAGGCCTTGAGAGGATTACTAGTGTACTACAAAATAAAACTAGTAATTATGAAACTGACTTGTTTCAGCCTGTTATAAAAGAATTAGAGTCAAAGTCAAAAATTAAATATGTAGATAATCCGGTACCATTTCAAGTAATTGCTGATCATATAAGAATGTTATGTTTCTCTATTGCTGATGGTGCATTACCCTCAAACGAAGGCAGGGGATATGTTTTAAGAAGAATTTTAAGAAGAGCATCAAGATTTGGTAGAGTTTTAAAACTTGAAGAACCATTTTTGCATAAGCTTGTACCATCTTTATGTGAATTAATGAGTGAGGCCTACCCTGAATTAATGGAAAAAAGTACACATATAAAACTTGTTATAGGCACTGAAGAAACTTTATTTAATCAAACTTTAGGTAGAGGTATAAACCATTTAGAAAAATTGATAGATAAATTAGATAGCGGTAGTACTATATCAGGGGAAGATGCTTTTAAACTATATGATACTTATGGTTTCCCTATTGATTTGACTCAATTAATTGCTAGAGAGAATGATATTAAAGTTGATGAAGATGGTTTTGATTCAGAGATGTCTAAGCAAAAAAAGAAAGCAAGACAGTCCGGTAAATTTAAATTGAAAGATAAGAATATCAATTGGGTAACTCTTTCGTCCGAAAAGGATTCTGAATTTGTTGGATATGAATATCTAAAAACAAGTTCAAGGGTCTTAAAGTATGCAGAAATTGAAAATGGTTTTATTATTGTTTTGGATAAAACACCATTCTATGCAGAATCTGGAGGGCAAGTAGGAGATATAGGAAGCATATCCTTTGATGGTGTTGACTTAACTGTTATCGATGTACAAAAACAAAATGAAATGATAGTACATCTATGTAAGGGTGAGGTTTCTAATTGGAGTAAAGCAACTAGTGTTAAATGCTTAGTTGATGAGGATCACAGGAATAATGTTAAAAGAAACCATACTGCTACTCATTTATTGCATGCAGCATTGAAATCAGTACTTGGAGATCAAGTACAGCAAGCTGGTTCATTAGTTCATCCTAATTATCTTCGTTTTGACTTAACTTACTTTGAAAAGATATCAAAATACAAATAAGGGAAATTGAAAAAATTGTAAATTCACAAATACTATTAAATAGTACTTTAAACGTGTCTATTAAAGCATATGATGAAGCTATAAAAAATGGCGTTGTGGCTCTTTTTGGTGAAAAATATGGTGATCAAGTGAGAGTTGTATCTACTGGTAAATTTTCAAATGAACTTTGCGGTGGAACGCATGTTAATAGTACTGGAGATATTGGTTTATTAAAAATTATTGAAGAATCAGCCTTAGCTTCTGGTGTAAGGCGTATTGTTGCGGTTACAGGTTCAGCCGCTTTAGAATTATTTCAAAATCAATCAGATTTAATATTTGATATTCAAAGAAAATTTAATTGTAATGAAGATGAGCTTTCTAATCGTATAAATACTCTTTATGAGGATAAAAAATCTTTGGAGAAAAAATTAAAACAATTAAATCAATCTGATGATTCTGAAATATTACTGTGGATAAAAGAATCTATTGAAGTTGGAGATCATGTTCTCGTTATGAGAAATTTAAGTATCGAAGATCCAGATGAATTAAAACGTCTAGGTGACCGTGTTATTTCTAAGATTAAAAGTGGAATTGGTGTTTTATTTAATGATGGTAATGATAAACCTTCCGCTGTTATTGTGGTTAGCGATAATTTAGTTAAAGAGAAGATTAACGCGGGTACATTAGCAAAACAAATAGGGTCATTCATGGGCGGTGGCGGTGGCGGGAAGCCTCATTTAGCAACCGCTGGAGGTAGAGATTCCAGTGCTATAAAAGAAGCTATGGAGAAAACCAAGGAATTGATTAAAAGTAGTTTAACATAGGAGCTGAAATAAAATATGTCAAATCAAGAAATTAAAGATAGAAGGCCTATTAGGGAACTTATACAAACTGAAAATGCGCCGAACGCAGTTGGTACATATAGCCAAGCAGTATCTGCAGGCGGCTTTTTATATACTTCTGGCCAGGTAGGTATAAATCCTTCATCAGGTGAAATTGAATCAAAAGATGTTAAACTACAATGCCTTCAAGTGCTCAAAAATATTTTGGCAATTTTAGAAGCTAGAAATCTATCGTTAGTAAATATTGTGAAACTAAATGTGTTTCTTAAAGATCTAAATGATTTTGGCGATTTAAATGATACATTTAAAGAGTTCTTTGGAGATACTAACTATCCAGCGCGATCAACAGTTGAGGTAGCAGGTCTTCCTCTTGGTGCCAGGGTGGAGATTGACTGTATTGCAATTGAGAGTTAATGATTATTAGATGTATAATATTTTACTTTATGTTGTTGGCATATTCACCAGCTCAGCTTACAAATTCTGATTCAACATTGATAAAAAAACCTAAAACTGCGTTTTATTTGTCTTTAATTCCTGGTGGCGGTCAATTGTATAATGAGAAGTTTTTAAAGGGCTCAATTGTAATGGGTTTGGAATCGTTCGCTATTTATTCATTTTTGGAAAATTCAAATATTTACAAAGATTATGATAATGGTGACTATCCTCTTTCAAAAAGAAGGTATTTAGAAAAAAGGAATAAGTATGCTTGGTGGGTTATTTTTCTTTATTTTTATAGTATGATTGATGCATTGGTTGATGCTCACCTTAGCCCTTTTGATGATGTTATGAGTACAGAAATTGAGGAATTACGTGGAGAGAAAAATGAAAAATAGCAGAGAACAATGGGGATCAAGACTTGGTTTTATTTTGGCTGCATCTGGATCTGCGGTAGGCCTAGGTAACATCTGGAAATACCCGCACATGGCTGGACAAAATGGTGGGGCAGCTTTTACTGTTGTTTATCTACTTTGTATTTTAATTGTTGGTCTGCCAATATTGCTCGGAGAATTAGCTATTGGTCGTAAAACCCAGCTTAGTCCAGTAGGGGCCTTTAATAAACTTTCTAACTTATCTAACTGGAAATGGGTTGGCTTTTTAGGAGTAGCCTCAGCTTTTGTGATTTTATCTTTCTACGGCGTTGTTGGAGGATGGACTCTTAAATATACTCTGTTTGCTTTATCGGGAGGATTTAATTCATTATCTGGATCACCTGATCTATCTAGTCAAATTTTCACTGAATTCATTGGTAGTAGTTTTCAGCCTATTTTTTGGCAACTTATTTTTATGTCATTTTGTATGGGTATTATAATCAAAGGAGTAAAATCAGGTATTGAAGGTGGAGCAAAAATTATGATGCCTTTAATCTTGATTATATTAGGACTTTTAGTTTTTAAAGGATTAAGTCTTGAGGGCGGTAAAAAAGGTTTGGAATTTCTATTTAAACCTAAGTTCTCAGATTTAAATCCGTCAAGTATCGTCATGGCACTTGGGCATGCATTTTTTACATTGAGCCTTGGTATGGGTACAATGATAACATACGGTAGTTACTTAGATGAAAAACAAAATCTTTTTACATCTGCAATTTGGATAATACTACTAGATACATTTATTGCAATGCTAGCTGGCACTGCAATTTTTACTATTGTTTTTGCTATGGGGGCAGACCCTAGTGCTGGAGCAGGTCTGATATTTGTTGTACTACCAACAATATTTCCTCAGATAGGAGGTGGTGCTATCTGGGGTACGTTATTCTTCTTTATTTTATTCATGGCTGCCCTTACCTCAGCTATTTCTATTTTGGAGGTTATTACAGCTTATTTTATTGATGAGAAGGGATGGTCTAGAAATAAAGCAACTTTACTTTTCGGAGGTATAATATCTATAGTTGGTGTGTTTTGTTCTTTATCTTTAGGTGAATTCAATATCGCAGCGTTATTAGATATTTCATTTTTTGACTTTCTTGATGAATTATCCTCTAAATATATGTTGCCAATTGGGGGAGCATTAACTGCTTTATTTATTTTAAGTAAATGGTCAGTAAAAACATTTCTTACTGAACTTCTCATTGGAGTAAAAGAATTAAAACTTGACAAGAGTTTATTGAATAGTATTCTACAAATTCTTTTAATTGTATCATCCCTTGTGGTAGGGTTGATAATAATCAATGAGCTTTTTGATCTTCTATTTAATCAATCTCTTCAGAAATTGGCTGGTTTTTAAACTAGTTTTTTTTAAATACAGGTATCTACAATGATTATAGCAAGATTAATTCCAAAAAATTCAAAATATTTTAAAAAGATAAATAATAAAATAGATATTTATCATCAATTTATATCTAAAAATCGCATCGCAGATCTTTTGGGTGTCTGGACTGTTACAATTGCCGGATATTCCTTTTTAATTGGCCAAATTAACCGTTATAGTTATTGGAGTTGGGATGGTCTCCCTGAGGGTTCAATAAAAATTTTTATAAGTACATTATCATTCTATATTTTATCCAACCTAGGAATCCTAAAAGTCAGTGAATCTCGTCTGAGCTATGTTAGTATTATATATAATTCTTTTTTCTATTTTTTGTGTTTTATAATTGGAACCTTAAGATTTAGTTCTGTTGGAATCAATTTAATAGGTTATGTGCCTTATTTGACTTTTATTTTAGCTTGTTCACTCATCTATGAATATAAAGTCTCATATGATAAAGAAAAGGATGAATGGCTTTTGGACAGTTGGAATAACAAATTTGAGTACATGCTTTTATCTATATTATTTATAGCCATTTCTGCTGTTTTTGGTTTTGTATTAGATGATCCAATAATAAGCACAGTTAGTATAGTCGCTATTTTTTTCCCGTCTGTGACCCTTGTCTGGCCTAATCATGTTAGGCATATCAAAAGACTGCAGTTTTATCCATTATTTACTTTTTCAATGTTTGTTTGTGTTAGAGCACCATGGCTTTTTATAGCTTTGATCTCATTATTTTTTATTATTCGCTCTATTAATTACTTTAAGTATGGTGTTATATACCCTTCATTTGGTGTACATCTTGAAGATGTAAGCACGGATGCATGATGTGATTATAGTTGGTGCTGGTCCTGCTGGTTCAAGTGCTGCTATTCATTGTAACAAACTTGGTCTTAAAACCCTCATATTAGAAAAATCAAGATTTCCAAGAGATAAAATCTGCGGAGATGCATTATCTGGGAAAAGTGTAAAATTTCTTGATGATTTAAACTTATTAGAAGGCTTAGATAAGATTGATGGAGCTGTTATTAAGAGGATTATATTTGGTAACCCTAACCACTCTGAATGTGAATTACATCTAAATAAAAGTTTAAACAAAAAACAAATAAATCATGGGTATGTAATTCCGAGAAAAACTTTTGATAATTATCTTTTTAATCATGCAAGTAGTACTTCGGATGTAGAGACAGGTTTTCATGTATTAGACCTTATATATGAGAAAAAAAATGTCATTGGAGTAAAAGGAAAGTTTGATAGTGGTGAAGAAAAAGAATTTTTTGCAAATGTAATTGTCGGAGCGGATGGCCCATTTTCAATAGTTGCAAGAAAAACTGGATGCTATAATGCTGATGGTAAGTATACAGCAGTCGGTTTAAGGTGCTATTATGAAAATATTAGTGAATTGACTGATCAAATAGAGCTTCATTATGTTGGGGAAACTATACCAGGATACTTTTGGATATTTCCTATTGGAAATAATAAGGCAAATGTCGGAGTGGGTTTAATAAAGAATATGGCTAAGAAAAAGAATCATAAGCTTTATGATATTATGCAGAATGTTATTAATTCGGAAAATTTTAGTAGACGATTTAAAAATGCTATAGCCTTGGAAAAACCAAAGGGATGGAATTTACCTTTTGGTAATACCAGAAGAGAAAATCATGGAAACGGATTTATACTTCTAGGTGACGCTGCTGGACTAGTGGATCCCTTCACAGGAGAAGGTATTGGTAATGCAATGGAATCAGGTAAAATAGCCGCAGAAATTATCCTTGAAGCAAAGAAGGTAAATGATTACTCAAAGCAGTACCTTTCAACATATGATGAAAAATTATGGAATTATTTAGGAAGTGAGTTAGACACCAGCACTTTACTATTAAAGTTAGCGCATTATAAAATATTACTTAATTTTGTAATAGATCGAGCAAGTAGGAACAAAAAAGTTAAAGATGTGATATCAGGTATGCTTGCTGATGAGGTTCCAAAAACAGAATTATCTAATCCTATGTTTTATTTAAAAACTTTATTTAGTTAATCAATTGAATAGAAAAGCATTACTAAAAGAATTAAATCTCTCGACTTATGTTGCTTTAGATTTTGAGACAACTGGTCTTGATCCTAATTATGATAAAGTCATTGAGGTCGCCGCTATTTTATTTAAAAACGGCAAGCCAGAAAAAAGATTTTCTACTTTAGTAAATCCACAACAAAATATTTCCTCTTTTATTACTAACATTACTGGAATTTCAAATTCCATGGTTTCCGATGCGCCTAATGAAAAAGATATTATTGATGAGCTAATAAAAACTATTGGTCGCCATCCTGTTGTAGCTCATAATATAAAGTTTGATTGGAGTTTCATAAAAAGTTTATGCGAAAGGTATAATATCGATATACCTAAAAATCCACTGTATGATACACTCCAGTTAGCAAGATCTGTATTATACGATCATCCGGTATTTAATCTAACTGCTTTATCTGAGTTTTATGGTCAGGATGCTTCAGGTAGTCATAGAGCAGAAAAAGATACAGAAAATTGTGGACTCATTTTTCTACACCTTTTAGATGAGCTTATGTGCTACAACCTTGAAGAAATTTCAAGTGTCTTATCTGTTTTAGATAAATATGAAATTCCAAATAAAAAACTATACGTAGATGCTGCAAATATGCTTCTTAAAAGTGGTGATTTAAAAACCCCTTTAAATAAAAGAATCATAGATAGAAAGTTAGGCGATAGCATTTTTTCTTTTAAAGGTGATAGAAACATCCAAAACCTAACTGCATCTGATGTTTTTGGATCTAAGGGCGTTCTTTCAAAAAAATATAAATGGTTTGAAGACAGAGCAAATCAGTCTGAATATGCCAATACCTGCGATGAGATTTTAAGTGGAAACAATTCAGGTGTGCTTGAAGCAGGAACAGGCTTAGGGAAATCTATGGGATATCTTTTTGCTGCTATTAAAAGAAAATATGAATCTGATTCTAGAGGGCCCGTAGTAATCGCATGCAATACAAAACATTTACAAGATCAATTATTTTACAAAGATTTACCAAAACTATCGGAAGCATTAGAAACCTCTTTAAAGGCATTACTAATTAAAGGGCGTAAAAACTACATTTGTAAAACTAGGTTTGATTGGTTTGTTAGTGATCGTAATAATGTGAGTGTAGATGATATTGAGGCTATTCTACCGATTATCTTTTGGCTAAAGCATACTAAATCTGGTGATTTATCCGAATGTAATGGTTTTTCTAATTCAAGAAAAAAATGGATCACTTCTTTGATATGTAGTGATACTGGTTTTTGTACTGGTGATATTTGTGGGCGTAATAATGGTTGTTACTATGGCTCAATAAGAAAATCAATGTATGAAGCTGATATATTAGTTGTTAATCACTCACTTCTTCTTGCTGAATCTAAAGTACCTGGAATACTTCCTGAACATGATTCAATTATTATTGATGAGGTTCATAATTTAGTCAGAGGTGGATATGATCAGTTTAAGGTTGATCTAAATCATAGCAATGTTATCTCATTACTAAATTCAATAAATCCTAATCATTCAAGATCAAAAAGGTGGAATAATATTCTGGAATTAATTGGGGATGCTGAACCATCTTTGAAAATTTTAAAAGAAAAGCTAAAACTTGAATTAGAAAATATAAAAATATCATTTGACAAATTTATGGAGCAGTTAGCTATAAATAATGAAGATCAATTTGATATTAGTAAGACCTACCAAGAAAGGCCAATTATCCAATCTCTATCCAAAGAATATTCCTCTCTCAATAAAGAGCTTTCTATTTTTTTAGACCACTCTCAAAGATTATTAATATGTTTTAATAATTTGCGAAATTTTGTTTCAAAGGTCGATGCAAAAAAAACAAAGTATCTTTACTTGCATAGTGTGCTAGATAAAGGACTTGAAAATATAAATGCATTAAATGATTCAATAAATCTTTTAACTA
>CACEHW010000015.1 GCA_902559415.1 uncultured Fidelibacterota bacterium | reverse complement strand
TTTTAGAAAAATCGATAATTTCTTTGCCTTTGAATGATTGGCATGGATTAAAAGATGATAAGAGATTCTTTATAGAGGCAGTTACGATAAATGGTAGAAAAGATGAAGACTATACTGACAATAAAATTATTTCAGAAGTACAAATACCTCAATTGCTCCCCGAAAGTTTTGTTATAAAATTGAAGACTAATAATTATGGTAGATCGAGACAAAACTCTTATAACATTAGTGATTATAATGGTAATAGCTTTTATTCTGGATCAGATTTTCTTGATAGTTCAAACTATAATATATTAATCCAGCTTGAAAATGGTCTATACAGATTTGTTTTTTATGATTCAAATGAAGATGGAATCGACAGGCTGTGGTGGAAGGAAAAAGATTCTGTAGGTATAAGTGGGGGACTAGGTTTCTATGATGTAGAACAAAATCCACTCAAAGTATTTCCACCAGACTTTGGGCAAGAGATTCGAATGGATTTTATTATTGGTCCAATTCCATAGTGACCTAATTAATTAACAGTTATATTCTCGACCTAAAACAGCCTTACAAATTCATAATAAATAATTATGATGATTTATTGACTGATTAGCCTATAAAAAACAGTCGGAAGAACATATTAAATGCAAACCTTTGATGAAATAAATTTAAACAAACAAATTAATAAAGCTTTGATAGAGCTTGGTTTTGTTACACCTACTCCTATTCAAGCTAAGACAATTCCATTGTTAATGGATTCAAGTAGAGACCTCATTGGTTCAGCTCAAACAGGAACTGGAAAAACTGCTGCATTTGGTATCCCCTCGATTCATTTGACAGATCTATCTGAAAAAACAACTCAGACTCTTATCTTATGTCCAACTAGAGAATTATGTATGCAAGTAGCAAACGATTTAAAACAATACTCTAAATATGTAGAGAACATAGGTATTGTTTCTATTTACGGCGGTGCTAGCATGGAGAAACAAATAAAATCGATAAAAAAAAGATCTCATATCGTAGTAGGGACCCCAGGAAGAACAAAAGATTTATTAAATAGAAATAAACTTTTTATTGATAAAGTCCAGCGTGTTATTCTAGATGAAGCAGATGAGATGTTATCAATGGGTTTTAAGGATGATCTTGATTTCATTCTTGCAAAGATATCGGGTGAAAATCAAAAATTACTTTTTTCTGCTACCATGCCAAAAAAGGTAGCATCTATTGTTAAGCAGTATATGAACGACCCTGTAACTATTGCTGTAGATAGGGTTAATACAGCTTCATCAAATGTGAAACATATATTTCACATGGTTCAAGCAAGAGATCGGTACGAAGTAGTTAAAAGAATTGCAGATATTAACCCGGATATATATGGCATAGTATTTTGTAGGACTCGTAGAGAGACTAAAGATGTTGCAAGTAAGTTAATGTTTGATGGCTATAACGCAGATGCATTACATGGCGATTTATCTCAATCTCAGCGTGATGATGTAATGAGAAAATTTAGAAAAGGTCACCTTCAAATACTCGTTGCAACTGATGTTGCTTCAAGAGGACTAGATGTAAATGATTTATCTCATATTATAAATTTTAATTTACCTGATGATCCAGAGGTGTACACTCATAGAAGTGGCCGAACTGGTAGAGCAGGGAGGAAAGGAATCTCAATAGCTATTGCACATTCTA
The DNA here is from genome assembly GCA_902559415.1 of uncultured Fidelibacterota bacterium. Classification (GTDB taxonomy): domain Bacteria; phylum Fidelibacterota; class Marinisomatia; order Marinisomatales; family UBA1611; genus TMED80. The sequence goes on along the minus strand of CACEHW010000015.1, from coordinate 19,637 downwards.
GAGAAACGCGAAAGTTAAAAGAAATTGAGAGGGTCTCCGGAATAAAATTTGAAAAAAAATTAGTTCCAACCGGTGAAGACATATGTAAGAAGCAGCTATACTCTTTAATTGAAAAAGTAAAAACTATTGAAGTCAATGATGAAAAAATTGGACCATTTTTAGAAAAAATAAATGAGAAATTAGAAGGCTTATCCAGAGAAGAATTAATAAAAAGGTTCGTATCAGAAGAATTTAACCGTTTTGTTTCTTATTACAAAAATGCTAGAGATATAAATATCAACTCAAAAGACTCTAGAGGTGGCAGTGGAAGAAAAAGTCGAAACAATAGAGGCAGTGTAAGAAATAATAGAGATAGATCAAGTAGAGTTAAGTTTAGTCGATTTCATATTAATGTAGGATCTAAAAATAGAATTAATCCAGTTAAGCTAATTGGGTTGATAAATGACAATTTAAAATCAAAAAATATGGAAATAGGAAAAATTGAAATCATGAAAAGTTTTTCCTTTTTTGAGGTTGATGAAAAATTCTCTAAACCACTAATTGGGGCTTTAAATGGAAAAGATTTTAATGGGACTGTTGTTAAAGTCGAAAACTCTAGGCCTGCGCCATCTAGGAGTAGAGATAGAGCAAGAAAAGATGGATTTAAAAAGAGCAGGACTAGTAATAGATCTAAAAATCGATTAAAACGTTCTATGGATAATAGGAAGTTTCGTAAAAAGAAAAAATAAACTAGCAGGTAATATTTTATAAAATTTTTTAATTAATAATATGTTTATTAATTCTCATCTTGCAACAGGGTATCTATTATATAAGCTAAATATTTTTGAGAAAAAATGGCTTCCAATATGGATTTTATCTGCTTGGATACCTGATATTGATGGGCTTTGGTCTTCTTCAGTGGTTGAGCATCATAGTGTATTGCATACACAAATATTTTGGATGGTATTATGCAGCTTAGGATGGTTTATTGGTCATCTCAAAAAAAAATTAAATATAAAAACATTCTTTATCATACTATTTATAGGAACGTTTGCACATCTCTTTACAGATTATATCACAGCAAGAACAGTTGGGATAAAATGGTTATACCCTCTTAATGATGTGGATTACTTTTTATATCCAATCATTCCTGAAAATGGGAATATACCAATATGGAAAATGTTAGTACCTCCTTATTTAACTTTTTATTTCGAAAATAAGCTACTTACTGCATTTGAAATATTTTTAAATATCATTGCTTTGGTACTTTATTTTTTTTCCTTTAAGAAACCAAATTAAACCATGAATAATATAGCATTAGATAAAAAGCTGATGTTTATAGCTTTAAAAGAAGCGAAGCGTGGGATTCCTTACGTTTACCCCAATCCTGCAGTTGGATGTGTAATTTATGATGGAAGTAAAATTCTAAGTACAGGATATCATAAAAAGTTTGGTGAAAATCATGCTGAGCATGAAGCAATTAAAAATTTAGATGAAATGGTTAAGGGACTTACTATGTATGTTAGTTTGGAGCCTTGCACACATACTGGTAAAACAGGAGCATGCTTTGATTTGATAGATCCAGAAGTGTTTGATAGAGTTGTCATTGCTGAGAAAGATCCTAACAGTGAGGCATCAGGTAGTATTGAAAAATTAAAAAAGCGTGGAATCAAGGTTGATTTGGGATTGCTAAAACATGAAGCAAGAAAATTAAATAAACGTTTTTATGTGTTTCATGAGAAAAAGCGGCCATATGTTATTTTAAAATATGCATCTACTCTAGATGGCTTCATAGCTCAAGAAAATGGTTATTCAAAATGGATAACAAATGAAAAATCCAGAAAAGAAAATCACTTCACAAGATCAATTTGTGATGCTATACTCATTGGTTCAAATACTGCAAGGATAGATAACCCCGATTTAGGCTCTCATGGATGTGGAAGAGACCCTAAAATTGTATTAATTGATTTTGATAATGCACTCGGTTCTCTAGATTTATTTAAGAAAAAACCAATAGTTTATTCTTCGCCAGAATTATCTAATGACGCCGGTAAAAATATAAATTTTATAATGAATGATTTATATAAAAAAAACATTCAATCTCTTCTTGTAGAAGGTGGAGCAAAAACAATTTCAAATTTTTTAAATTTTGAAATATTTGATGAATTACATTGCTATGTCGCCCCAAAGTTTTTAGGCAAAGGGTTAAACATTTTTCAAGGCGAAAATAGTATTGAAAAAAATTATAATTTGGAATTAGTTGATACGAAAATGATAGGTGATGATTTGAAAATTGTATATAAAAAGAGTTATACTTAAAAATGTTTACTGGTATAGCAGAAGGAAAAGGTGTTATTACTGCACTAGAAAAAAATGATGATATTGTTAGTGTTGAGGTAAAGCATAGTCTAAATAACAACGATATTAGTGTCAATGATAGTATTTGTTGTTCCGGTATTTGTTTGACAGTAATAAAGCAGAATTCTTTCTCGTTTAAGGTAGAAATGGTACCTGAGACTATCAAAAGATCGACTGCAAATCATTGGGATGTTGGTACTATAATTAATCTCGAGCGAGCTATGTTACCAACTACGCGCATGGGAGGGCATTACCTTCAAGGACATGTTGACACAGTTGCCCAAATTAAAAACATAGAATATTTTGATAACTCAGCAATTTTCCAAATCTCAGCAGAGAAAGACATTATGAGATACATTGTTGAGAAAGGATATATCGGACTAGATGGTTTAAGTCTTACAGTTGCTAAGAAAGTTAAAAATTATTTTGATATTGCTCTCATACCACATACGCTAAAGATTACTAATTTTGGTGATAAGAAAATTTCAGATTTTCTTAATCTTGAAATTGATATTGTAGCAAAATATGTAGAAAATTTTTCAACTCCTCATTCACAAGATGTATAAAGAAAAAATACAAGCAGCTATTGAAGATATCCAGAATGGTAAATTTGTAATTGTTACAGATGATGCGGATAGGGAAAATGAGGGTGATTTAATAATGGCCTCTGAAATGATCACACCAGAGGCAGTCAATTTTATGGCAAAATATGCTCGCGGGCTCATATGTGTTTCCGTGAATAAAGATGATGCAAGCAGATTGCAATTAGATCTCATGGAACAAAAAAATACTAGTCTTCATGAAACTAACTTTACAATAAGCATAGATGCAGTAAAAGATACAACCACTGGTATATCTGCTCAGGATAGGTCAAAAACCATAAGATTAATGGTTGATGAACATTCTAAGCCTGAGGATTTCGCTAGGCCCGGGCATATATTTCCTATCCTAGCTAAAGAGGGTGGAGTATTAAGAAGGTCAGGTCACACAGAAGCTAGTTTAGAGTTATCAGAATTAGCTGGATTTAAACCTAGTGGTGTTCTTTGTGAAATTATGGCCGAAGATGGTACCATGCTGAGAGGAAAAGACCTTTTCAGCTTTGCTGATAAGCATAATCTCAAATTAATATCAATAACAGAGCTAATTTCTTATGTTAGAGTAAAAAAATCTTTAATAGACAAAATAGAGACCACTAAACTTCCCACAGACTATGGCGATTTTATGCTGCATCTTTATCAAGATAAATTTGAAAATAAGCAGCATATCGCTCTGACTCATGGCAAGGTTCAAAATAGTGAACCTACTTTAGTGAGAGTACATTCAGAGTGTGTGACCGGTGATATATTTTCATCTAAAAGGTGTGATTGTGGTGCTCAGTTAGATTATGCTATGAAAAAAATTGTGGAGGTCGGATGTGGAATAATAATTTATCTAAAACAAGAAGGTAGGGGCATTGGTCTTAAACATAAAATTAAGGCATACAAGCTTCAAGATGAAGGTCTTGACACGGTTGAAGCAAATGAAAAATTAGGCTTTCCTCCAGACATGCGAGATTATGGAACGGGTGCTCAAATTCTCAAGGATCTTGGCGTTACCAAATTAAATGTAATGACAAATAATCCAAAAAAACTTGTCGGTTTAGAAGGTCACGGGTTGGAAATTTCTGAGAGAATTAAAATAAAAATGCCTACAGAGCCAGAAAACGAAAAGTATTTGTCGACAAAAGCAAAAAAATTAGGACACATATTTGACTAATGATTTACGTTGTAAAAAGTATATTTAATTCTGATATCACAAACGGGTTATATGATGGTTTTCAAGAAGCAATTAATGAAGATGGATATGATAAGGAAATAAAACTTATCGTTGTTCCTGGAGCTTTTGACATTCCTGGAGCTGTTTCTACTATTATTAATAATGAAAACTGTGAAATAGTTATAACGCTTGGATGCGTAATTAAAGGCGAAACAGATCATTATCATTACATATGTGATGCTGTCGCAAATGGAATTATGAACTTGACTTTAAAATCAGTTACACCAATTCTTTTTGGCGTTTTGACTTGTCAAAACAAAAAATTAGCTTTAGATCGTTCAGGAAACGATATGAGTACTAATAAAGGGTATGAACTAGGGAAAATGTCAAAAAGTATACTACTTGAAGAAAAGAATAATGATAGTTTTAATAAAATATAATGTTCTTTTTTTAATTATCATCTTTATTAGCTGCGATAATAACAAGCATATACAATCTTATAGAACACCAAAGAAGGATTTCGGATTATCGCTTCAAAGATCTGAGCCATTAAACAAAGAAAATTCAAAAATCACGACTAACCTTACTTGGGATTTACCAAAAAACTGGGTTCCTTCTTCTGGGCATTCTATGAGATTAGCAAGTTTTGATGTCCCGTTTTCAAATGGTGTTGGGGATTTATCAATTGTCTCACTAAGTGGCTCTAGCGGTGGTTTATTAGCAAATGTAAATCGTTGGAGGGGTCAGGTTGATTTAAATCCAATTTCCGAAAGCGATATACTTACAGTTTCAACTGTTGGTGAAAGTAAAATGGGCGCTTTTAGAATTTTTAGAATGATAAATGATTCAAACGCTCAGAATGCTATTCTTGCCGCAGTCCTTCCAACAGGAGAAAAAACATTCTTTATAAAACTTACTGCTTCTAAAGATGGCATAATTGAATTGCAGACAGTGTTTGAAAAATTTTGCTCTTCTATTGGAAATTAAAATAATGAAAGATCAATTAATTAAATTATTTAGTAGCCCAAAACTCTTTGTCTACAGCTTAGTGTGGTTAATGATTCTTGTTACTATAGGTACAGTCTCACAGAAAGATATTGGGCTATATGCTTCTCAGCAGAAGTATTTTTCATCTTATTTTTTTACTTTTGGGTTTATACCATTTCCTGGAGGGAGAATTGTTCTAACCTTAATGTTGATAAATCTTATTTCGATGATGTTTAAACAAAATTTATGGAAGATGAAGAAGCTTGGTGTAATTGTTGTGCACTTAGGTGGTATTATGCTCCTTGTTGGTGCAGGTTTAACTGCAATGTTTAGTTCTGAAGGTAGCATGGTGATAGAAGAAGGCTCCAAATCAAATACAGTAGATGATTATCACATCACAGAACTTGCTATAATTAATGTGTCAAACCCAAATTATGATCAGTACACCATTTTCGGTAAACCATTATTTTCAAGCGGTAATAATTTAATGCACGAAAATTTAGAATTTGATATTACCATTTTAGATTACATGGACAATGCAACCCTTGAAACAGCTGAAGGAACTTCAAAAGTAGGTTTTAAAGGCATGCTGAGTAATTTTAATTTGGTTGAACTAGATAGAGATAAAGATGACATGAAAAATAAACCTGCAATAATCTTTCAAGTTTCAGGCACTTTTTCAGATACTGATGGAATTTATGGTCTAATTTTTGGTCAATCAGTTCCAGCAACACTTACGACAAATTCAAATCAATATGTTATGGCATTGCAGAAAAAGAAAACATATTTGCCATTCGCGATTGAACTAGAAGACTTTAAAAAAGTAATGCACCCAGGTACAGAAGTAGCTAAAAGCTATAGTTCTAAGATAAATTTAATTGAGAATAATATTCCGAGACCTGTCTTAATAGAGATGAACAAACCGTTAAGACATCAAGGTTACACATTTTATCAAGCTTCTTTCATCGAAAGTCCAAATGGAGAAGAGACTACTGTGCTAGCGGCTGTTAATAATTATGGTAGGCTTTTTCCATATATTTCAAGTATTGTTATGTCTATAGGATTATTACTACATATGCTTGTAAGTATGCCTGCTTTATTTAAAAAGAAAAAATCATGACATCATTATTTAAAAATATTTTCAAACTTTGTTTGGCTATAATTGTTTTTGGGGGTGATGTTATTGCCAATGATCTTCGTGTGACAGATATTCCAATTCAAGAAGGAGGTAGGATAAAACCTCTTGATACTTATGCAAGAAATCAAGCTCTAGCTTTTTACGGGAAAAGAAAAATTAAGCATGAAAACTTATCCGCAATCGATTGGCTTTTAAATTTATTCACTAATCCAGATAAAGGACTAGAGCAGCAAATATTCAATATTCGCAATCCAGAAGTGGTTAATGCTCTTGAACTTGAATGGACTAATAATTTTCATAAATACAGTTACAATGAGATATATCCCGGTGTTGAAAATCAGCTTACTCTGATAAGAAGTATTTTTGAGAAAAAAGAAAAGGATAGAGATACTTTTGAAAGTCAATTTGCTGAACTTTATCAGAATATTATGAAATATAGAGAGATAGTTTCTAGCTTAAGCTGTTTATTACCCCTTTTTACCGTATACAGTCCTGAGACTGCTGAATCTCTTCATATATCGCCCGGGCAGTCAACTAGTTATGCCCACATAATGAGTCATCGTGCATCTTTATTTGATGCTTCTCAAGGTATTTTGACAAAACCCGAAAATGAATGGAGTGAGACTGAGAGGGAGATAGCTCTTCTTCTTTACAATTTGCAGCAGGCAAGTGCTGATGAGTTTGCAAAGGCCTTAAAAATTATACCTCCATCTAAAAATGACTCTACTGGATTGTGGATATCTCCTTGGGAGCTTTTTGATGGAAGAGAAATTGAACCTCACCAAGATAAAATAATTAAATCGTTGGAAAAATTTCTTCTCGCTAGATTTCAAAATGATGTCAGTGCTCAAAATGCTGCATTGAAATCTTACAAAGCTGGAGTTTTATCATATCCTGGGGAAAGAATTAACTTTTCAGTTTTAAAAAATGAGAGCTGGCTTAATAAAGCTAACTTATTCACAAACAGCCTTGTATTTTACCTATTAGGCTTTATTTTTCTTGGTATTAGCTGGATGATCAGACCAACTCTTTTTCGTAGAATTGCATTTTGTTCTTTAATACTGGGTTTTTTATTGCATACCTATGGTATTTTTTTGAGGATGGTTATTATGAGCAGACCGCCTATCTCTACCATATATGAAACTGTTATATTTGTTGGTTTTGTTATAGTTCTTTTCTCACTAGTTATTGAATATATAAGGCAAGATGGCTTAGGTGTCTTCTTAGGCTCTATCAGTGGAGCAATGCTTCATTATGTAGGATTTGGGTATGCTGCTGATGGAGATACTCTTGAAATGTTAGTTGCAGTATTAAATTCAAATTTTTGGCTTGCTACTCATGTTACTACAATTATTCTTGGATACGGTACTTCTTTAATGGCTGGTTTAATTGGGCACTTATACCTCATTGAAAAAATCAGAGTTCCAAAAGATTCAGCTCGTCTAAAAAGTATATACAATAATATGTTTGGTGTTACCTTGATAGCATTATTTTTCACCTTATTTGGAACAATTCTAGGGGGTATATGGGCTGATCAATCCTGGGGAAGGTTCTGGGGATGGGACCCCAAAGAAAACGGTGCATTATTAATTGTTTTATGGCAGCTAATGATGGTTCATATGAGACTAAGCGGGTTAGCTAAACCAGATAAATTTGCATTGGGAATGGTGTTAAATAATATTATAGTCATAATGGCTTGGTTTGGTGTAAACCTTTTATCAATAGGGTTGCATAGTTATGGTTTTGTAAGTGGTATTGCGGTTAACATAATTTTATTCACAATTTTTGAATTAGTAACGGGTTTTGGTACCTATTACTGGGCTCGTTCTAAAAAGAGATTAGCTCTTTGATATCAAATATTTTACATATTGACTTTTTATTTTTTAATAATCTTTAAGGAAAAATTATGGAATATAGAAATTTAGGAAAATCAGGCCTTAGAGTTAGTGAATTATCATATGGCTCTTGGGTTACATTTTCGATTCAGCTTGACAAAGCAAAAGCTAAGAAGACTATGAAGTATGCCTATGATAAAGGAATTAACTTCTTTGACAATGCTGAAGCATATGCTTCAGGAGCCTCAGAAAAAATTATGGGAGAGGTACTATCTGACCTTGGATTAAAACGTGATACCTATATTGTTTCAAGCAAAGTATTTTGGGGCGGCCAAGCTGTCACGCAACGCGGGTTAAACTCAAAGCACATTCGAGATGCATGTGATTCTGCTCTGAAAAGATTTCAAGTAGATTACCTAGATATGTACTTTTGCCATAGACCTGATTTTCATACTCCAGTTGAAGAGACTGTACGTGCTATGGATGTTCTAGTAAAACAAGGAAAGATACTTTATTGGGGCACTTCAGAATGGTCTGCTGATAGGATTAGAGAGGCATACTCCATTGCTTATCAGTATGGTCTTACACCACCATCTATGGAACAACCGCAGTATAATATGTTTCACCGTGAAAAATTAGAAAAAGAATATCTTGAATTATTTTCATCTGAAGGTTTAGGTACAACAATATGGTCTCCATTAGCTTCGGGTATTTTAACAGGTAAGTACAATGAAGGTATTCCAAAAGGTTCAAGAATGACTTTGCCTGATTATAAATTTTTAAGAGATGGTTTAGAGTCCAAAAAAGGAGCTGAGAATATTAAAAAAGTAATTAAGCTATCTAAAATCGCAGAAAAATTAGATATTTCAATGGCTCAATTAAGTATAGCTTGGTGTTTAAAAAATAAAAATGTTAGCACAGTAATTCTTGGAGCAACTACAACCAAACAGCTAGATGAAAATATTCAAGCAGCGGAAAATGTTAGGCTTCTTGATGATAAAGTAATGAATTCAATTGAGAAAATTTTAAAAAACAGACCAAGTCCTGAGCCGGATATGTTATAATTTTTCAAAGACAATCAATTTTTCTCTTCCCTTACGAGCTTCAATTGATTGAGTTGGAAAACAGTCTTCTATTATCTTCCACTTAGTTGAAAATAACTTCTTAATCTCATTTTCTTTAACTCCGAAAGGAGGACCGCCATCTATAATATCTTTATCCAAAGGCATCCATAACCCAATTAGTTTACCTCCTACTTTTAAAAGGTCATGAACTAAATTACTATATTGCTGTCTTTTTCTTGGGTCAATAGCACAGAAACATGTTTGTTCAATTATATAGTCAAACTGGGAAGAATAATCTGGGATTAAATCAAAAATGTCTTTTTTAATTGTTTCAATAGATAGAGATAATGATCTAGCAGCAATTTGTAAATTATTTATTGGTGTTCTAGCAAAGTCTACTGCAGTTACCGAAAAGCCTTTTTTGCTAAAGGATATAGCATCGTATCCGTTGCCGCATCCTAAGATGCAAACTTTACCTGGTTTTAATTTTTCAGATATGGCTGTAAAAACCGGAGTTTCTGCTCCTAAATCCCAGCCAATTTCACCTTTCTCATATCTTTGTTCCCAAAAACTAGATTTATTTATGTCATTATTCTTTTCCATTCTAGAACTCTATCCCAAATCCTCCAACAGGTATAGTACTGAAATAGACTATTTTTTCAATAGACTGTCTTTCTTTACTATAGAAAAATGTTTCAATGTTTTCCCTGTTGTATGTATTCCATATTTCAAAAAATAATATCAAATTTGATTTTTTAAGGTTGTATCTTTTTTCATATCGCACAAAAAGGGAGTGATAATCTGGGGTTTTGGTTTCATTAAAATTCTCAACATCTGAATATTGTTCATTATTTAAGACTGATGCTTCTAAGTCTATTGGCGTATATGGTCTTCCGCCAAAGTAGGACCATCTAATAGATATCTCCCAATCTGACTTTGGCCTGTAACCTCCAACTATATTAAATATGTATTTATAATTGTGATTTCTATTCCTTTCGACTCCCTTAAAATCAATGAAAGTTGAATTGAAGATTGATCCACCAATTAATCCATAAAAATTTTCAACTCTCTTTTTTTGGATTAAAAGTTCTAATCCTTTTGATTTTGCTGATCCTGTTGAAACGATTCCATTGTACATCCTCAATTCATCGAAAAGAAAAGTAGGATCGTTGTGGATGTTTGAATTTGGTAGTATAGGGCTGTTATTGTAGTCCTTTTGATAAACTGATATTGAAAATTTCGTGCTTGTTGTAATCATATGTTCAAGACTGACCGAATACTGTCTTGCTTTTGCGCTCTTAAGTCTATCTGAGGCATTATTAGCAATGTAAATAGCCGGAGGGTTTTGGTAATAATCACCGGCATTGAATATCAAGTTTGTTCTATTATAAACTATTTCGTAGTCTAAATTTATTCTAGGTGAAAATAAAGTTTTGTTTTCATAATCATTAAGATCTGTTCTAAAGCCAATAGAAGATACTAATTTTCTTCCTATATCTTTCTTCAAAGTAAAAAAGGTAGAGTAATTGGATATTAATACTTTTTCATCAAATTTTATTTTATCTAATAAAATATTACTATCATTTAACTTTCGTAAATAATCATAATTCTGATTTGTCCATTGAGCATCAAACCCCAATTCTATATTTGTTTGAGAAGCGAGCTTAATATGATTGACCTGACGAAAGTTGACGATATCTGTTTTTTCAATATTTTTGAAAACTGAACTATCTGTATTAATATTTGAAAAATTTACTTTTGAAAATTTATTTGAAATAGATAAGCTGGAATTTGAGTAGGCTTTCTCATTCCATATCCTTTTGTAGTTAATTCCTACAGTTTGTTGGTCATTTTCCAACTTCCCATATTCACTTTCCCCAACATCTAATGCGCCATTTTTATCCCTATCATACAGACTACTACCAGTAATCATCAAAATAGAAAAAGTATTATATATGCTCGGTTTATAATTTATTTTTGCTTGAAAATCATTGTAGGAGGGCATACCTCCACTAGCATTAATTGCATCAGCAATTATATCAAGATAGCTCATTCTGAATGATGTAATGTAGCTTACCTTATTAGTTAGAGGACCCTCTATTAAAAAACCAAGACCACCCATTCCAAGAAGTCCATATCCTTCATTTTTTTCTCTATTACCTGAGCGATATGTAATATCACCAAAACTTGATAGTTTATTCCCATATTTTGATGAAAAACCATTACTATAAAAATCTAAATTTTCTACCATATCGGTATTGATAATTCCAACTGGCCCATTTGATCTACCATCTGCCTGCTGAAAATGGGAAATACTTGGAATATATATGTTATCTATGATAAATCCGTTTTCTGTGGGCCCACCACCACGTACCATCATATCTTGTCTGTTCTCACCAACGCTTGCAACACTAGGAAGTGTATTAATAATTCTAGTTATTTCTTGACCTGATCCTGGAGAACGTCTCATATCATCACGATTAAATGAAACTGACTGAAATTCATTTACTAGTGACTTTTTAAAAAAATTTTCTTCTACAGTAATATCATCAATCTGAATAATTGATTGTTCTAGCTTAACATTTAAAAAATCATAAGCATTAGGTCGTACCCAGACATCAGATAAATAAACAGTTTTGTAACCTATGTAGCTAACTGTTATGGAATAGTTTCCGTTAGGAATATCCTTAATTGAAAAATACCCATCATCATTTGATATAGTACCTATAGAAGTGGATTTAATTATAATGTTGGCTCCTGCTAAGGGTAATTGGCTATTGATATCAATAACTTTCCCTTTTACAAATCCAGTAGGGTCAGCCTTTATTACAGATAAAAACAATAATAATGAAATGCGAGTTTTAATAAACATATTAATGAGAAAGTAAAAAATGTTAGCGCGGTAAGGTGAACTTTATATTTTTAATTATATTGAAACTGATATTTATCGAGCATTAAATTAATCGAATATTAGTTATTAATTAAACATCTAAAATTTTTGTTTTTGGAACAAATTTTCATTTTAAACATTTACATTACCAAATTAATTGGGAAATCATTATGAGTCATTTTAAAAAGTTTTTTCTATTTACACTTTTATTCTTCTTTGCTGGATGTGCAAGTGATGAGCCACAAGGTCTATCTGATGCTGAATTGATCCAGGCGATAATTGATGCTGATAATAAAATAGAGGTGGAGATGGAATCCCTACCATCATCAGCTAGATCTACAATGGAGGATGGTTATTTATCGGAGTATTATCATTTGCAATCTCTAAAAGCCTCAATGCTTGGTTACGAAGTATCCATAGCTGGAAAACCTGGACGTTTAGGAAAACGCAGTGAAGTCTATTTTGACGTAGATGGTAAGAAGCTAGATTATTCTGAATATGAAAAAGACTCTTGGTTTTATGATGATGATTTTTATAGTAGAACTGAATCTGGAGATAAAAGAGATTGGGAATGTTTTAGTATCGAATATCCAATAACAGTAACTACCCCCAATGGTAACACGTATACTTTTGAAGATGAAGAATCTGTAAAAGAATATTATGAAGCTTATGAAATTGACGAAGATATTTCGGTTGTTTATCCGATCAACATCACTGATAATGATGGTGAGTTAATTGTCATTGATAGTGATGAAAGATTAAAGGAAGCTTATAAAGACTGTTATGGAAGAGGAAGGGATTGGGTTGAGAACAAGAAATGTTTTTCTTTAGTATATCCAGTTTCATATTTAATGCCTGATGGTACAACAATTGAAATTTCTGCTGATGATGAAGAAAGTTGGACTGAATTAAAATCTTGGTATGATGACAACCCTAATTCTGATGAAAGGCCTTCTCTTCAATATCCAGTAGACATTATATATGAAATTGATGTAGAAGAGGGTACTCAAGATGTAAGAATAGTCACAATTAATAGTGAAGAGGAGATGATCTCTGCTAAAGAGGAATGTCGTGAAATGTGGGGCGAGTATTATGACGACTGGGAAGAACGCGAATGCTTTGAGTTAGTATATCCAGTTTCATATTTAATGCCTGATGGTACAACAATTGAAATTTCTGCTGATGATGAAGAAAGCTGGGCTGAATACAAATCTTGGTATGATGATAACCCTGAATCTGATGAGAGACCTTCTTTACAATATCCTGTAGAAATTACTTATAGAACTGAGGAAGGAACTGAAACTCAAATAATTAATAGTGAAGAGGAGATGATCTCTGCTAAAGAGGAATGCCGTGAAGTAGAAAATGAAGAGGATGAAGGATATGAGTGTTATGAATATGTTTATCCAATTACATTTATATTACCAGATGAATCTACTGTAGAAATATCTGGTGAAGATGATGAGTCTGGTTGGGGATTAATTCGGAGGTTCTATGAACAAAATCCTAATTATGAAGAAGAACCTGCTTTACAATTTCCGGTAGAGGTTGTTGTTGAAGGTGATATGGTTCTTGTTATTGATACCAGTGAGGATTGGGAAGTATTCATCGAAGAAAATTGTGATAGGCAAGAATAAAATTTTATTTATTGAATAGTAAAAAGGGAATATTATGAATAACTGTTGTTCAAAAGGTTGTAAATGTTGTGATGGTGGATGTAGTTGTATCTGCTGTGATAAAGGTCAATCTTGTATGAGCGGTTGTGCTCGAAATTGTTGTAAAAGCGATTGTTGCTGCGCTAGTTAATACTAATTAATATTTGAAGTGTTTGATTTTCTCGCCTTCATCTCCAATTTTCGTCATAGCTTCAATGCCCATATCGATATGTAAATCTACATATTTTTGAGTAACGTTTTTGTCTTTTTCTTCTGTTTTGATTCCCTCTGGAGTCATTGGAGTATCACTGACTAGTAGCAATGCTCCTCTATTAATCTCATTTGAAAAACCAGTTATAAATATAGTAGCTGTTTCCATATCTATCCCCATTACTCTTATTTTACGAAGATACTTTTTAAATTTATTATCATGCTCCCAAACTCTACGATTTGTAGAATAAATAACTCCTGTTCTGTATTCTATATTTCTATCAACTAAGATTCCAGAAACATATTTATGTAGTTTGAACGATGGCATTGCAGGAACTTCTTTTGGAAAATAATCGTCACTGGTACCTTCACCACGAATAGCAGCGATAGGTAAAATAAAATTCCCAATATCAGTAGTTTTTTTGAGTCCGCCGCATTTTCCTAAGAATAAAATCCCTTTTGGTTTAATAGAAGATAATAGATCCATAATTGTTGCTGCATTTGCACTACCAATACCAAAATTAATTATTCCTAAGCCATCTTTATTGATTGAAGATGTCATAGGGCCACCGATGCCATTAATTTTAGAATCAAATCTTTCAGAAAATTTTTCTACATAATTATGAAAATTTGTTAAAAGAATCCAATCTCCATAATCATTAGGATTAGTACCTGTATATCTTCTTAGCCAGTCAAATGCTATGTCTTTCTTTTTATTCATGCGTAATTTTAATACTTAAACATTGAGGATAAAATGCAAAATAAAGCTACTGACCTTTTTAGTTCTTGGGCAAAAAAGGGAAAAGATGAGGGTATGGCAGAGGCGCATAGCCCAGCTGTAAACAAAATATTAGATAGGATTTTAGTTGGGAGAGAATCAGATTTTGATTTTATTGATGCTGGCTGTGGAAATGGATGGGTAGTAAGAAAAGTAAATTCCAATCCGCTTTGTAAAAAAGCTTGTGGAGTTGATGGAGCACAATCAATGATTGAAAACGCGAGGGCAATTGATCCAGCCGGAGAATATCATTTAGCAGATTTATTAACGTGGAAGCCTAAAAACAAAGCTGAAATAATTTTTAGTATGGAGGTTTTTTATTATTTTGAAAACCCAGATATACTAACGAAACACATAGTCGATAATTGGATGAAAGATGGTGGTACCTTAATCATAGGCCTTGATCATTATATTGGTAATCCTGATAGCTACAGCTGGTCAGAGGATCTCAATGTTCATATGACCTTGAAAAATGAACAAGATTGGATTCAAATATTTGAAAATGCAGGCTTGTCAAATTGTGAAAGCTTTAAGGTGAATGTGTCAGATAAGTTTGCCGGTACTTTAGTGATTAAAGGCGATTTAAACCCCTAAAGAGATTTTTCCATTAATTTATTTAGCCTTTTTACAAATCCAGCTGGATTATCTAGTTTGACACCTTCTTGCAGCAAAGCTTGTTCATAAATTAATAAAACCCCATCATCAAAAGCCTTGCCTTTACGCATTTCTGAAAGCTTTTTGATAATTTTATGTCCGGGGTTTATTTCTAAAATAGGTTTTATCTCGGGCATTCCCACTTGACCAGTTGCTCTCATAATTTCTTGCATTTGAGCTGTCGGGTCGTTCTCATCTGCTACGATACATGATGGCGAATCACTAAGCCTGCTTGAAGATTTGACATCTTTCACTTTGTCTCCTAGCACTGACTTTACTTTTTTTATAAGAGGTTTTAGTTCTTCTTTTTTATCTTTATCGCTGTCTTTATTTAACTCATCAGCCGCGCCGCTTCTATTAACTGACTTTAGACTTTTTTCTTTAAAAGTTGGAATAGAAGGCATAATAATTTCGTCTATTTCATCATCAAGAATTAGAACTTCAATATCCTTTTCTTTATACATCTCTAATAGCGGGGACTCTCTTAATGCAGATTCATTTGTTCCTGTAATGTAGTATATAGATTCTTGGTCACTGCTCATACGATCTAAATAATCTTGAAGAGATACAAATCCTTCTTCTTTTGTTGACTTGAACCGCAGTAACTCTGTTAAGGCTTCTTTGTGTTCAAATTCTTGGTAGACACCTTCTTTAAGAAGCCTTCCAAACTCATTGTAAAAGCCCTCATATTTATCTTTATTTTTTGAGATGGTCTTTATTTTATCAAGAACTTTTTTAACAGAGTTTGATTTGATTTTAGACATCACTCTATTTTGCTGAAGAATCTCTCGACTTACATTAAGTGGCAGATCAGAAGAATCTATAATGCCTTTAACAAAACGCAACCATGTTGGTAATAATTCTTTCTCATCATCTGTTATGAATACTCTATTCACATATAATTTAACTCCTGGTTGGTAGTCTGCTCTGTAAATGTCAGCAGGGGCTTTCTTTGGTATGAAAAATAGAACGGTAAACTCTAGCATACCTTCAGCAGTACTATGTACCCAGTCTAGAGGAGCTTCTGAATCATAAGATAGAGTCTTATAGAACTCATTATAATCTTTTTTCTTTAATTCATTTTTTGGTCTTTTCCAGAATGCAGTAGCATCATTTATTTGTTCTGTTTTTGGCGTTTTTGCTTTTTCTTTACCTTCATCGTCGTATTCTGTGTCTTCATATGAAAGGAAGATAGGGAAGTCAATGTGGTCTGAGTATTTTTTAACTGTACTCTCAATTTTCCATCTACTCGCAAACTCTTTACCTTCATCATTTAAGTGCAGGACTATGGTTGTGCCTGTTTCTTCTGTTTTATCCGGAACTATTTCATATCCAGATTTACCATCACTTGTCCATTTGTGAGCCTGTTTGTTTCCAGCTTTCTTTGAAATAACATCTACCTTATCAGCTACCATAAAACAAGAATAAAACCCTACTCCAAATTGACCAATAAGATTGGAATCTTTTTTAGCATCGCCCGACATTTTAGATAGAAAGTTTTTCGTGCCAGATCTTGCTATAGTTCCTAGGTTGTCTTTGAAGTCCTTTTTACTCATTCCAATACCACTATCTTTAATGGTAAGAGTTGGGTTTTCTCCTTCTTCAAACTCGATATCAATTCGAGGTTCAAAATCCATAGATTTGAATTCATCTTGGGTTAATGTTAGATATTTGAGCTTATCAAGGGCGTCAGATGAGTTAGAAATCAATTCTCTTAAGAAAATTTCTTTTTGAGAGTATAAAGAATGAATAATTAATTGTAGTAGCTGACTAACTTCCGTCTGAAATGTTTGTTTTGCCAATTTGAACTCCGAATATTAAAATTAATAAATACAAAACAATACATCAAAAATTATACCTAGGGTGGTTTTTCTGCCACAATGACATCACACTCTTATTTATTTTTATTAAAATGTTTTTTGACTTATTTCACTTTTGTAACAAATAAAAAATGCTAAATTATCTAATGATTTTAAAGTTTAAAGCATCCATCCTTTTTATAATTCCTTTTTATTTTGGCTTGATAGATGCTCAAATCATCCATAATCAAAAGTGTGGAATACCTCCTGAAGAATCAAACCATTCTAGGAATTGGGGGTATGGATATAATGATTTACTAGATGATATTGAAATTTGGCAACAAAGCCAATATGTGAACATTGATTCTATAGGTAGAACTGTTCAAGGACGAGCTATATGGGAATTAACAATCTCAGAAGATCCTTCTTCAATCACTCATAAGAGAATATATATTCATGCTAGGACACACCCTGGAGAGGAAGAGGCATTCTGGGTTACAGATGAGATCATTAATTTTTTACTTGCAGATACTCCTGAAGCCTCATTTATCAGATCAAACACTATTTTCCATATTGTCCCAATGCATAATCCAGATGGCGTAGAACTTGGATATTCCAGAGAAAATGCTAATGGGTTAGATATTGAGAGTGGTTGGGATGACAATGTTTTAGAACCAGAGGTATCAGTTTTGCAAAATAGGTTTCTTGAACTTTCACTTGCTATTCCTAATCCAATTCAAGTAGCATTAAATATGCACTCTGCCTATGCATGTAAAAGGTATTTTGTATATCATCATGAGAATGGTACCAGCAGTTATTTTACAGATTTAGAAAAAGATTTTATATCTGGAATCCAGCATTATTATCCAGATGGTATTGAAGACTGGGATTATTTTGTTAGTTGGTCGAGTAATACGCCAGATCAATACCCTGAGAGTTGGTGGTGGTTTAACTACGCTGAGAATGTAATGGCCCTAACATATGAAGATATGAATTGTAGTAATGCAGGAAATTATAATATAACTGCTGAGGCAATCGTAAGGGGTGTTTGTGATTATTTAGGGATTAACTTAGCTGGTATAAATGATCAAAAAGAAATTCCTAGCGCATACGCATTGAAGCAAAACTATCCAAATCCGTTTAACCCATTGACTACCATTGATGTACAATTAAAACAGTCTGGTGGAAATATTAGGCTATCTATTGTAGATATATCTGGGAATGAAGTTAAAGTACTTGCTAATAACTATTTTCTTGCTGGTGTTAAATCATTCCAATGGGATTCAAAAGATAGGAACGGCAAATCAGTACCATCAGGAGTCTATTTTTATCATTTAGAGACAAGTTCTTTCAAAACCTCTAAAAAAATGATATTAATTAAATGAGATCTATTTTTTAATAAGGTTTAACCAATTGAGAACATTAGTTAAGCATTCATTTGATATTGTGTGTCCGGTATTATATTCAAAATAGGTTGGAGTTAACCCCATTTTTTTTAAACTAAGATTAGTCATCCTGCCTAGATGCACTGGGACTTTATCATCATATACTGCACTACTTAAAAATATATTTAAATTTTTTAATGCAGCATGGTCTAATTCATATTCAACTTTTTTTATATCGAAATATCCACATAATGAGATAATACCTTTATAAAAATTTGGAAACTTAAAGCCAGTGCTTAACGCGAGATCAGACCCTTGACTAAATCCTAAAATATAAATTTGATTTTTATCAAAATTAAATTTGCTTGCTAAAGCAGAAATAGAATTATGAATATTATTTATACTGTCAACTTTTTGTTCTGGTTTAGGAAGTTGCCTTAAATTATTGAAATCTAATTCTGCCCAGGCATAGCCTCCGAAGCCGATTGATTCTGAAGCTTGAAAACTTATGATAGCCCACTCATCTGAAAAAAATTGACTAAGAGAAAATAGGTCTTCCATATTGCTTCCATATCCATGCAAAAAAAATATAGCGGGAGCATTTTCATTTAATATGGACTCACGCATTCTGTATTTTAATGGAGTTTCTATACTTCTATTGCTCATGTTTAGATTGTAGTGTTTAAGATTTTCTCTTCATGCTTGATAGAGTTATTCATAAGTTTAATCATAATATAATTACCTTTTCTTAAATTGAAATTTAATCATAGTTCTATACAATCATTTGGTGAATTAATTCGCTACATTCATCCTTGGAGAAAGAAAGCTTGGTTCGCCTCTATTTGTTCTGTTCTAAACAAGGTTTTTGATATTGCTCCAGAGGTTTTAATTGGTGTTGCAGTTGATCTAGTTGTTGAAAAGGAAAATAGCTTTGTAGCATCCCTGGGTTTTAGTAGCATAGAAAGTCAGGTTATTTTCTTAGGAATAGTGACGTTTATTATTTGGGCTTTAGAATCATCTTTTGAATATATTTATTCTATCCAATGGCGTGGACTTGCTCAGGATGTTGAGCATGAGGTAAGAGTTTCTGCATATGATCATGCTCAAAGGCTGGGTCTGAGTTGGCATGAAAATCAGGCTACTGGCAACA
>CACEHW010000014.1 GCA_902559415.1 uncultured Fidelibacterota bacterium | reverse complement strand
AAAGTGAATCATATTTATATCCTGGAATATGGAGAGATAGATCAACAGAAGAGATTGAATCTAAATTAAAAGATGGTGCTCCTTTCACAATCCGGTTAAGAATTCCTGAAAGTGGGAAAGTTGATTTTGAAGATTTAGTCTATGATAAAATCAGTACAGATATTTCTGAATTAGATGATTTTATAATTGCTAGGTCAGATGGTAGTCCGACATATAACCTAACTGTCGTTGTAGATGATCATGATATGAATATCTCTCATGTTATTAGGGGAGAGGATCATATTTCCAACACGCCTAAGCAATTAATGATTTATAAAGCTATGAATTGGGACAGTCCTGCTTTTGGGCATCTCCCAATGATATTAGGTTCTGATGGTAAGCGATTAAGTAAGCGGCATGGTGCTAAAGGAACTCAAGCTTATAAAGAACTCGGGTATTTTTCTGATTCTTTGATTAATTATCTTGCTTTACTAGGATGGAACCCTGGAAATGAGGATGAAATTTTTAATTTACAGTATCTTATTGAAAATTTTTCATTTGATAGAGTTAACAAAAAATCTGCAGTGTTTGACACTGTAAAACTTGATTGGGTTAGCTCTCAAAACATAATGAATAAGTCTACAAATGAGTTACTAGATCTAATAAAAGATTTTGATTCTAATTGGTTAAATGAAGATTTTTCTGATGAATATTTACGTAAAGTAATCGTTTTAATTAAAGAACGCTTGAAAACCTTATCAGATGTAAAAACTAATTCTGACTATTTTTTTAATGACCCTAAAGAATATGATGAAAAATCTTTTCAGAAATGTTGGCATGAATCTACAAGTCAAATAATAGAAGATTTTTTTTTGGAGTTAGAAAAAATTTCTACGTGGAACAGCACATCTATTGATGGACTGATTGCAAGTTTTGTTCAAAATCAAGGCATCGGTTTCGGTAAACTTATGCAGCCTTTAAGGGTGGCACTCACAGGTGCACTGATTGGCCCTTCTATCCCTGATTTGATAGAAGTTTTAGAGATAGAAACATGTAAAAGAAGATTACAAAATATTTTAGATTTCAAACTAAAATGAATATAATTAAAGATACACAAAGTAATTTTATTACAAAAATTATTGATGATGACAATCACACCAAAAAGTGGGATGAAAGAGTACATACACGATTTCCGCCTGAGCCAAATGGCTATTTACACATAGGTCATGCTAAATCTATTTGTTTGAATTTTGGTATTGCTCAGAAGTATGGCGGGAAATGTAACCTTAGGTTTGATGATACAAACCCGCTTAAAGAAGAAGATGAATATGTAAAATCAATAATTGATGATGTGAAATGGCTTGGTTTTCATTGGGAAGATGAGCCCTTATATGCGTCTAATTATTTTGAGCAAATGTTTGATTATGCTATAGAATTAATTAATCAAGGGAATGCCTATGTTTGTGATTTAAAATCAGATGAAGTAAAAGATCAAAGAGGTACTCTTAAAAATCCCGGAATCGAAAGTCCTTTTAGAAATAGGTCAATTTCTGAAAACTTAGAACTATTTAAAAAAATGAGAGCTGGCGACTTTTTAGATGGAGAGAAAACTCTGCGTGCAAAAATAGATATGCAGCATGCAAATCTAAATATGAGAGATCCAGTTATGTATCGCATTTTGCATGCTAAACATCACAGGACTGGAAGTAAGTGGTGTATTTATCCTATGTATGATTGGGCACATGGTTTGGAGGATTCCATTGAAAAGATTACCCATTCTATTTGTACTCTTGAGTTTGAAGACCATAGACCTTTGTATGACTGGTATTTGAATTCATTAGAAGTATATCATCCTCAACAAATCGAGTTTGCCAGGTTAAATCTTAACTATACAATAATGAGCAAACGTAAATTGAAAAGATTAGTTGATGAGGGGCATGTAGATGGATGGAGTGATCCCAGAATGCCAACAATTTCTGGTTTAAAGAGGAGAGGGTATACTCCTAAGTCAATAAAACATTTTTCTGATGAAATTGGAGTAACAAAGCGAGATACAGTTGTTGATGTAGCAAAGTTAGAAAATGCCCTAAGAGAAGACCTTAATAAAAGAGCGCCAAGAGTGATGGGCGTACTAGATCCTATAAAGGTGGTAATTACAAATTATCCAGAAGGAGAAATTGAGACCTTGGACGCAAAAAATAATCCTGAAGATGAAAGTGCGGGTACAAGGAAGATTTCTTTTTCTAAAGAAATTTTTATTGAAAGAAATGATTTTATGGAAGATCCTCCTAAAAAATATTTTAGACTCAGTTTAGGTAAAGAAGTGCGGTTAAAATTTGCGTACTATATAACTTGTACAGAAGTTATAAAGAATGAAAATGGTGAAATATCTGAAATTCATTGTACTTATGATCCGAAAACAAAGGGCGGAATGTCTGATGATGGTAGAAAAGTTAGAGGTACGCTGCATTGGGTTAGCGCTAGTGAATATATAGAAGCAGATATTAGGCTTTATGATAGACTTTTTAAAAGTCAGAATCCAGAGGCTAGTGGTGATTTTGTTGATGATTTAAACCCGGACAGTTTGAAATTAATTAAAAATGCAAAACTAGAAACATGTCTAAGTAATGCAGAATCAAAATCTATATACCAATTTGAGAGAACTGGATATTTTGTATTAGATAGCAAAGATTCAAGTGAAAATAATTTAATATTTAACAGAGCTGTATCCCTCAGGGACTCATGGGCTAAGTTAAATCGTTGAAAAAATATATACATTGATACTCTGCTTTAAAAGATACTATATTGAAATAAGAAACATTTTAATGAGGATGCGGAAAACTCTAATATTACTACTATTTTTATCGGTACTGTCTGCTAGGCAGCCTATAGTTTATTTTTACGTTATACCGTTTGATAATCTCAAAGATGATCCAACTATTGAGTGGATTGCTTCAGGTTTATCTGATATGGTGAGCAACAAATTTAAAAATGAGCCTGGTTTATTAATTCAAAATAAACAAGACCTCGAAATTATAATGAACGATAGGTCGCTTATGTTAAAGCAGCCGATTGCTTCAAGAAACTTATTGCTTCTCGGGAAATACTCAAGACAATTAGAAAAAATCAATGTTTCCGTGCAGTTAATTGATTTAGCTACCTGGGATCAAATTGAATCAAAAGATATCTCAGCTGAATACAGTGATATTAGCAAAATGAAACAAGAAGTCAGTGATAATATTCGATTGATGATTGCTTCATACTTACCGAATGAAAAAAGTAGTCTTGCTGTCGTATTACCAAAGTTTATCGATCCAAAACCTTCAATCACTAGAGACCCAGTGACCGTAAAGTCTGAAATGGTAACAAAAAATTTGCAACAAGAATTTGAAAAACTTGAAGAATCTATGGATGTACTTCTAGGGCTTAAAGAAGATTCAAAATTAAAACCAAAGAATAATGTTACACTTTTTGATGATGGAGGAGAATGGACTATGGATTTTTCTGCAAATCAGCTTGTAGAAGAAAATCCAGAACTAGAACCAAATACAGAATTATTAAAGGAAGTTTTAAATAAATTAATAGATAACCCTTATGATGTAATCATGAAAAAACCAAATTTCATTTACCATAAAGATGATGATAGTTATATAACAGTTGAATTTCATGTCACATATTCTCTTAAAGATGAGTTAATTAAAGATATGTTAAATACTCTTCCCTATACTGGAATTGAGCAAAATGGTAGCCTTACAATATTTTACTTCAGTAAAGAATCTTTTAATTTATCTGAGGAGTTTACTAATAGAATTGTTTCAGGGAGTCATAGGTCTGTTCCAATAATCCGTTTTTTTAATAAACAGGGTACCCCAATCGTTGTTGTAGCAGATACACCAGAAGAACAGTGGCATTCAAAGAAAAGTGAAAAAGTTTTATATCTACCAGAAAATCAATTTTCGCCAATGATTGATTTCACTGTAGGTGGTTGGTCATTGCAGGTAGCGATGGAAACTGTAAATATCCATGCAAAATATGAATTTATTCTTCCAATGTCTGATGTCGAAAACCTCAGTAACGTTAGCTTGAAATTCATTAATGAGAATGATTTAAAGAAATTTCTTGAACCTGTTTTATAATTTTTAAAAATTAAAAATAAAAACCTTAAAATTTGAATTTTCTCATCAAAGTTTTATTATTCCTATTATTTACCTTTCAGTGTGAAATATTTAGTCGTGATATTGAAAAATCAGTACCTAATATAGATTTCAATCTTTTTAATGGAAATAAAACCTCCATTGACGAGTTATTGAATGAGGGTATTTTAGTTATACAATTTTGGGCTATATGGTGTTCTCCATGCAAGAAAGAGATGTATCATCTTAATAAAATACAAAAACAATATAAAGATTTTGGTGTCAATATTGTATGTGTGAACACTGATAACTTAAAATTAGTCTCTAAGGCAAAAGCCCACATAAAACAGAAAAAATATAATTTTATTGTTGCATCAGATCCAAGTTCGCAAATTTTTAAGAAACTGAATGCTAGTGTTATGCCAACTACTATAATCATTGATAAAAGTGGTAAAGTTGTTTTTAGAAAAGAGGGTTATATAATTGGTGATGAAAAAATTATTGAGGAACAATTAAGTTTATTGATTAATAAATCATGAAAGTCATTTTATTCTTTTTTTTTATTTTTCATAATATCCTTTTCTCCCAATTGAATTTTAATTCTAGCTTGACGATGAATTATGGAAATGGTTCAGTTTATAATAATGAATTCATTGGTAATGATTCTGAAGATAAATATAATTTTTCTCAGATATTATATGATATGAATTTAAATAGAGGGCCTTGGAGTTTGAATTCAATGATCGAATTTTCTAATCCTCCAGAAATTGGTGTTTTTTTTCAAGGAATTCGAAGGATGACATTTAATTATAAAACGAATTATACTGATTTTTCAATTGGTGACATTTATAGGTCTTGGGGAAAAGGATTAGTTTTAAATCAATATGACGATATTTCTATTGGTTATGATAATGGAGTAAGGGGTGTATCGATTTCTTATGATAAAGATAATAATTTTTTTGAATTTTTATCAGGTAATAAAAAACTTAGAAGTTTTTCAGGATTTGAAAATTTTTCTAGAGAACCTGATAAATCTACTTCAAATAATTTAATTGGAGCTCATTTTAGAAAGAAATATGATAATTTTGAAATAGGTTTTTCCACTTTAATTGATAATGAAAAATTTGCTCTTAGTTCATTCAATTCAGACTCAGCATTGGCTTCTCATAATGTTAATAGTTTTTCAGGAAATTACAATTCCAATAATTTCGACATATCTCTTGAGTATGCGAATAAGTACACTTTAATTAACCCTTCAATTATGGAAATTAATTTAGACATTCAGACTTTTACTAGAGACACAACATTTAGAGAGACTCACTTTGGTAATGGTTTGGCAATCTCATCAAATTATGGGTTAGGTATTTTTAGCATCTCTATTGATTATGCTTATTACGCATTCTTTGTTAGTAACCCTCTAGTTCAAGGTCTCCAACCTTATCCTGAGAGGATAAGTCAATTTCAAAAGCCAATGGTCACCAGTCAAGAGCACTCTTCAATATTGTTAAATAGAGTTACATATCAGCAAAATAGTAATGACGAAATTGGGTTAAATCTTTTATTGAATTTTAATATTGGGGAAAATACAAATTTGATAATAAATAATTCTTATGCAAGTAGTACAACAGGTTGGTACAGAGAAAAAGATTTAAATGAGACTATACCTGGTCCTTGGGAAGAGGAAAAGTCTGATTACTTATTTCCTTCAACGAATCCATCTTCTAAACCATATAAACAAAATACTGTAGTTTATGAGTCTTTTTTAGATAAAGGCTATATTCAATTTACAATCTCAAAATCGAGTAAAGTTAACTACATCTATGAAAATGATATAAGTAATATTGATGAAAATGTTAGGTATGAAAAAGAAGAATCTTTTACAATCCCTGTAAGTATTGATTATGCCCTAATGAAAAATTATAATATTTTATTTAATTTTGGGTTTCAAATTACGAAAAAAGGAGTTCAATCAAATTCTAAATTGAACGGTAATAATTTTATTTCGTATTTTGTAGATGGGGATGGAGAAATTGTAAAAAATCAGAACACCTACGCTCTGAATTTTGGATTATCAAAATCATCAACCTGGTCATTTCTTCTAAATGTAGAATACGATAATTACTATGAGGTTGGAGCGATTAAAAACAATGCTTTTGTGAATCCTTTAGAAAGTATTCTTCAGCCTATTTTTGGTAACTATAACAAAACATGGATTTCAACAGAAATTAATTATCGTTTTGATAATAATTTGCAATTATCCATTTTTTATGGTTCAAATAAAGGGGGCATAAGTTGCGCTAACGGTATATGTAGATATTATCCTGGATTTAGCGATGGCTTGAGAATGCAAATAACTAAATCTTTTTACTAATATTTATTATTTTATTGATGAATAATACTTTTCTCAAATATATTAAGGCAATGAAATATTCTGTTTTAATTAAATTATTTATTTTCTTGTCTGTAGGTATTAGTCAGAGTTATCCTCCTGTTGTGGAGATGTGGACTAGGACCACCTGAAGTGTTTGTCCTTATGCCCGGGGGGCATTATCGCTTTTAGAGCAGAACAATGATGGAATAATTTTAATATGGGAGATGGACAATAATAACTCGCCCTCTCAGTCTAATAGACGGTCTATATATGGGGTCAATGGAGAACCTTTTCAGACCTTCTCGGGTGTTTTTCAAGCCGTTGGTGCATATACAGAAGTAGCTTATCAATATTCTAATATGTTACTCCCAATTATTAGTGGTCCCTCATTTCAAGGAGCATCTGTACCGCCAATAGATTCTTATGATGCCCCAATGGAAATTTCGATGAATTTTATCCAGAACCAAGATGGTTCTCTAGGTATAACTGCTGATGTTAACGTAATAAGTGATTTTTCTTCATTGGATCCGAAAATAATATTTTTCTTAAAAAAACGATTTTCAACTGATTATTTTGCTACTGTAATCGATTGGGATTCCCAAGACTTTGATTTGAATTCTTCAGGGCAATCTCAACAGTTCCAACACAATTTCAGCTATAATGGCTCTGATTTGGATAATCTAACAGCTGTTGTATTAGTTCAAGAAACTGGTGGAAGTCTATGTTCAAACAATTCAGATAATGTTGGTTCTTGTGATGCAAGAATATTTCAAGCTCTGCAAAGTGGAATTAGTCAAGATATTGATGAAGATGGGGTCGTGGCATCTGAAGATAATTGTCCTGATACTTACAACCCCAATCAGGATGATATTGATTTAGATGGCAACGGAGATGCGTGTGATATTTGTGATAATGCTAACGTATTTGTTACTGGTAATGTTAACGGCGATATGAATAATGATAATGAACCGTTAATCAACTTTTTTGATGTTGTAGCCTTAATTGATCATTTACAAACTGATGAATTAGATGAAACCGCAATTTCTGAATGTAGAAGTCAAGCTGGGAATATTAATTTTGACAACAACGTAAACATTATAGATGTGGTTAATCTAGTGAACATTGTTCTGTTTGGTAGTTCTCCCTCAGCTTCAAATATTGAAAATAATTCAGGGACAGTGTTTTTAATTCAAAATCAGTTAAATGACCAAATTATTTTAGAATCATCTTCTGAAATAGGTGGATTCCAAATTAATATTTCAACTTTGAACAATATTGATCAATATTTAGATGATATTAAATTACCCGATGGATGGTCTATGACTTACAGTTCTAGCAATAACAATTATAAACTACTAGCATATGATGCTACGGGCAATAGCCCTATCAATTCAATAGATTTAATGATGCCAGTAAAGTCAATATTAGATGTTAATAATATTGTACTAGCTTCTAAAGATGGTCAGAAAATTAAAACTATACTGGAAAAGAATTCCTATCAAGTAGAAGCAATAGCTCTACCTAATGTGCCAAATATTCAGAGCTTATATCCGAACCCATTCAATCCTATATTGACTATCTCATATTCAATACCTTCTGAGACTACAGTCTCCATTACTATTTATAATATGCTAGGTAAAAAGATTTCAACTTTGGTGAATAATGCATACACATTATCAGGGTTTCATAGTGTTAATTGGAATGCTTCTGATTATCCCTCAGGAATGTATTTTGTTCAAATACAAACCCCATCAATTATTTATACCAAAAAAGCACTACTACTTAAATAGTATAATAGTTTTAGTTTTTTTAGTCTACGTTTAATTATTAATTAAGGTATAGCTTTATAGCAGATCATTAAAAATTATACGGCACTAGAATATGTTTTCTTTCATACAATACGAATCACTTTAATAATATTAATTCAATGTGATATCTTTTTGCGAGAAAACAAATCATATTATGCGTAAACTTATAATATATAATTACTTTAATTTATAACCTATGCGCCTGTAGCTCAATTGGATAGAGCGTTTGGCTACGGACCAAAAGGTTAGGGGTTCGAGTCCTCTCAGGCGTACTTTTCTTATTTTCTTTATATTATAGTTACTAAATATGATGAAAATTTATTATTACTTCATATTCTTTATTTATTGTTTGTTTACATCTATTCTAGCAGATAGTGGATACTCCAATAAAGAATTCAATATTTTTATAAATGGCATTCATAAAGAGCTGAAGTTTTTTAGAATGAATTTTGATTCTGATTTTTCTAATATTAGTATTAAATCCAAGAATTCGATTTTTGGAGTTAGAGTTTTTAGCCGAAGAAATAATTATGGTGAAATTATCATTATGAGCGCAGGAGTTATGGGCCGGTATTTAAGTAAAAAAATGGATGATGCAATAATTAATAACTCTATTATATATATTCCTACAATTATAACCATTCATTGTGTCTCTTTCCAAGGTAGAGACAAAGTAATTTTATCTTTATCTTTAAATAGTAAACTATTGATGCAGTTTGGTAGTGGGGAAGTATCAGCGGAAATGCTATGGGCACACATAAAAAATAATATAACTTCTTCAAAAGATTTTATAGATGATGATATTTCTCCAAAAACATTTATGGCAGATATTGATTTTGAAAATATGATATCTGCAAGAATTGCTCTTGAAGGGAAAAATAACCCTAGGCTTTCTTCGATTCTATCTACAGCACTTAAAGCTAGTTGGGTACCGGGTCTTGAGTCAAAACTTGAAGATATGTTAGTATCTCATTTAAAGAAAAATCACTCAGATCTTATGGAAAAAGTAATGGGTAATAAATTAGAAGATGAGCAAATGCTACGTATTGGTAGACAGTTTTTCATTCATATTCAAAAACCGTATTCTGATATAAAAAAAGCACATATGATTGATTCTTTAAAGTACGTTTGGAAAGGGAATGTATATCCTGCTGACTTAGATAGCTATTATAGCGATTATAGAAAAAAGCATAGTTTATAAAAATAAGTCTTTATTTTTGTCCTTTCATTAATAGCCATGCTTCATTTTGATCAATTATACTTATTATCATTTCATTTCTAAAAGTATCAATGATTGAGGATGCTTGATCTTCGAGAATTCCACTTAGAATTAAAGTTCCTCCAGGTTTTAAACTTGAAATTAGATTTTTCTTTAATTGTAAAATTGTATTTAATAAGATATTCGCAACAGTAACATCATATTTTTTTTCATAATTATAATTTTCTGAATGAAAAAAAGTTACGTCTGCAGAGTTGAGTGCCATATTTCTTTCCGCATTTAAAAGAGCCTGTTTATCATTATCAATTCCTGTTACTTTCAAACACCCTAGATTATTTGCAGCAATTGATAAAATTCCTGAGCCACATCCATAATCAAGCATTGTAGTATCAGGCTTTATATTTTTTTCAATCCACTTTAAACATAGTTGAGTTGTTGGGTGAGACCCAGTTCCAAACCCTGAACCTGGCTCAATAATTATGGAATTTTTATCTTCATTTTTTCTTACAACCCAAGGAGGTAAAATTGTCAGATTTTCTGTTATATTAATTTCTTTAAATTGACTTTTAGAATGCTGAATCCAATCGCGATCTTCAAAAATTTCTTCTGTTAATATTGTAATAGATGGGTCATCGAGTTTAAGGCATATTTCTTTATTTAGTATATTAGAACTCACTGAAGCTGAAGTTAAAAGTTTAATTAAATGTGATTTACCATCCAGAGCTTGTTTTTTTCCGCCTTCATCAAACCATTTAGAATCAGGTTCATCAATTCTATCTATAATGGTAATTGAAAGGATTCTTTTTATTTCAGAAATAGATTCAGATATTTCATTTAGGTCCCCTTTTGGTATATCAAGGGTAATGTTTTTCCAAGCTGGCATATAATGTAAATTATACGATAATGAAGAAGCGTGAAACATTAAATACAGAACAACAAAACAAAAATTCTTTAGAAATTGATCAATTTTCAGTTTTAAAAATTCTTGAGACGATCAATTATGAAGACCAGACTATAGCAACTGCTGTTAAAAAAGTTTTGCCTGATGTTGAGGTTGTGGTTTCATTTGCGAAGAAATCTTTAGATAGCGGTGGTAGAGTCTTCTATATCGGTGCTGGTACAAGCGGGAGACTAGGAGTTTTAGATGCTTCAGAATGCCCGCCAACGTATTCTGTTCCTAGTGATTGGTTTATAGGTTTGATTGCTGGTGGTGATGATGCCTTAAGGCGATCTATCGAAGGAGCAGAGGATGATCAATTTCAGGCTGAAGAAGACCTGGGAAAGTACAATATTAGTTCTAATGATCTTTTAATCGGAATAAGTTGTAGCGGAGCAGCAAAATATGTTATTTCAGCTTTGGAATATGCAAAAAAGAAAAGTGCTAAAACTGTATATCTTATCACAAATCCCGTGCCTTATTTATCAACATCAGTTGACAAGGTCATAGCCGTAGATACAGGTCCAGAGATTGTCGCCGGATCTACAAGGATGAAAGCAGGAACAGCTACAAAAATGATACTAAATATGATCTCAACAACTACGATGATATCGATGGGGAAAGTATATGGAAATCTTATGGTTGACCTAATGGCGGTAAACGAAAAACTTGTAGATCGTGGTGCTAGAATCATTAAAAAAATAACTGGAGAGAGTTATGAAAAATCTCTTGAAGCACTTATTAATGCTGATAAATCAGTTAAAATTGCTATTGTTATGATTGTAAAATCTTGTGATGCAATTGAGGCTAAAAATCTATTAGATAATGCTAATGGAATGCTTAGAAAAGTAATCAAAAATAAAGTGTAAAAAAAACTTAAGTCTGAAAAAATAAAAAAGAACAAATATGGAAAATTTTTATTATTTAATAATTGTATCAGCAATAATTCTAGAATACTTATTATCAAGCATTGGTTCAATTTTAGACATCCGCAGTATAACTCCTGAAATTCCTAAAGATTTTCAAGTTGCTTATGATAAAGAAAAATATGCTAAATCTCAGGAATATTTAAAGGATAGGACTAAGTTTAGTTTAATTTCAAGCACATTTAGTTTGATCCTAATAATGATAGTTATTCATACTGGGATATTTGGGCATTTGAATGACTTCGTTAATGCCCAAACAGATCACTATCTTTTTAGAGGATTGCTATTTATTGCAATAATTTATTTTTTCCAAGATATAATTAGTATACCTTTCTCAATTTATAGTACGTTTGTTATAGAACAAAAATTTGGTTTTAATAAAACGACTATAGGGTTATTTATTTCTGATAAATTCAAAGGATATGCAATTTTTATTGTACTTGGGTCAATTATAATTGCTCCAATTTTGTATCTATTTCATTCATACCCAAGTTATGGATGGCTTATTGCATGGTCACTTTTAACAGTATTTATGATAGCAATACAGCCTGTCTTTATTCATGTTATATCACCTATGTTCAATAAATTTACTCCATTGGATGATGGGGAGTTACGTACCGCAATAGAAAAATATACAAAGCTTATTAATTTCCCTTTAGCAAGGATTGATATAATGGACGGAAGTAAAAGAAGTGCACATTCAAATGCCTATTTTAGTGGGTTTGGAAAATCTAGAAGAATTGCAATATTTGATACCTTGGTTGATAAACATTCAACAGAAGAAATTGTATCGGTAGTAGCCCATGAGGTTGGACATTATAAGTTAAAGCATGTTATTCAAGGAACCATAATTGGAATTATAGAAACTGGAGTAATGCTTTTTGTTTTTAGTAAAATAATGAATGATCTAGATTTATTTAGTGTCTTTGGTGTTGACGAGCTTTCAGTTCATGCTGGTCTAATATTCTTTTCAATGTTATATGCACCAGTAAGTATGGTAACATCAATTATTTCTTCCATAATTTCAAGACAAAATGAATTTTCTGCTGATAAATATTCCTATGAGACCACTAATAATAAAGAAGCTCTAATTAGTATGCTTATAGGCTTAGCAGCAAATAATTTATCTCATTTAACTCCGCATCCATTTAAAGTCTTTCTTACTTACAGCCATCCTCCTGTTTTAGATAGAATTGAAGCAATCCAAAAACTTTCATAGGCTTGGTTTTGCGTATGATGTAATAGCTTATTTTAGTAATTTTGAGCATCACATATCTTAACAAGAACCAGTATAGACTTTATTAATTTTATCGTAATTCGTTTCAAATAATCCACACACATATACCAGAATACTCCAAATGATTTATCCCAAGAAAATAATTGCTGCCTTTATTCTTTTCTCAATGATTTATAGTATCAATAATGATATAAATCCTGATTCTTTAAGGTATAAAGTTGCTATGGCATCACGATGCGAATATCCTCCAGTTATTGATGGAGTCCTTGATGATTTATCTTGGGGATTAGCAATACCCGTAGATGATTTTCTTCAAATCGAGCCTGTAGAGTTTGCACGGCCATCAGAAAAAACGATAGTTAAAATATTATTTGATGATAATGCACTTTACATATCCTTTAATAATTTTGATTCAAAACCTGATAAAATTAGAGCACCTTTAACTAGGAGGGATGCATACATGGATGGATTCAACACTGTTTCAGATTTTGTAGGTTTTGCAATTGATTCTAGAAATGATGATTTTAATGGTAAATGGTTTGGTGTAAACGCAGCTGGAGTAAAAATAGATGTAAATGTTTCTGGACAGGAGGATTATGATCGTAGCTGGAATGCCGTATGGGATGCTAAAGTTTCGAAAAATGATAGCGGTTGGACAGCAGAGGTAAGAGTACCATTCTCAGTATTTCAATATGAAAATAAAAAAGATATGGTTTGGGGGATATCTTTCAATAGGCATATTCACAGATCTCAAGAAGAAGTCTTATGGCCAGGGCGCCAAAAATCGCATGTTGGTATTGTATCATCATTTGGTGTTTTGGAGGGTTTAAATAACATTCCTGAACCTAAAAAAATAGAACTTGTTCCTTACGTTTTATCTAGTTCTAGACAATCTGAAAATCAGTTTAATCTGGGTGCTGACCTTAGGTATGGTGTAAGCTCAAATGCTATAATTAATGCCACAGTTAATCCAGATTTTGGACAAGTAGAGGCGGACCCATCTGTACTTAATCTTAGTGCTTTTGAAACATTCTATGATGAAAAACGACCATTTTTTTCTGAAGGTGCAAATTTCTTTAAAAATAGATTGAATTTGTTTAATTCTAGGAGAATTGGCGCTTCTCCTGGCTATTTTGAACCTGATAGTGGAGATATAGAAAATTTATCAGATAACACAACAATAACTGGAGCATTTAAATTAATTGGAAGTACTAATAGTGGTATTAATTATGGTTTTGTAAATGCTAATACCAGAGAAGAATCTGGAAATTTATCTATTGATGGAGAAAAAGAAAAATTTATAGTTGAGCCTCAAACTAGCTACTCAATAGGTAAGATTGAGAAGTCTATTTTTAATAAATTTTCTAGAGTTGGTGTAATGTATACTGATGTGACAAGAAAAAATGTTAATTCTGCAAATGTTGCAGGTATAGATTGGAAAATTGGATTCATAAATAACAGACTTTTTTCTAATGGTCAGATTGTAAGATCTAATACTGATCAAACTGGAAATGGTTTTAGATTTAATGTTGGGTATAAAAATGAGACTTGGTGGGAAACTAGGTTTTGGTTAGGAAATTATGATGATAAGTTTGATGTAAATGACCTGGGATATTTAAGAAGAAATAATATGACCTGGACCGGATTGATGTTTAAGGTAAGGAGACTCGAACCAATAGGATCACTTCTAGGAAGCTCTCTTGAAGTTAAAATAAAAAAAGAATGGGGCATTAATGACGTTTTGATAGAAGATGAATTAAGCATAGAAACCTGGA
The DNA here is from genome assembly GCA_902559415.1 of uncultured Fidelibacterota bacterium. Taxonomy (GTDB): domain Bacteria; phylum Fidelibacterota; class Marinisomatia; order Marinisomatales; family UBA1611; genus TMED80. The sequence goes on along the minus strand of CACEHW010000014.1, from coordinate 8,726 downwards.
CATTATTAAAAAATTATTGGAGGTTTGGTTTCAATAGTGAATTCAAAAAACCAGCTTATGATGATGCAGATATATTTAGAGATGATCGTTCTTGGATATATGCAACTGAGAAATTTTGGTATAATGGGTTTTGGATTAAATCGGACAGAAGAAAAAAATTCATTTTATCAATTGACGCGGGAATGGGAAATGCGAAGTTGAGAGGTAAAGGATACTTCACTGAGTTGGAAATAGATTATAAACCTATTGATCCATTAAATATAAACTTAGAATTCAAAAGGGATATCTCCCCAAAGTATATGCAATTTGTGGATATTCTTGAAGATGGAGATGATATCATTAGGGTATACTCAAATTCAAAGCAAGTCACCGAGCAAGTTCAATTACGTTTAGATTGGACTTTTTCTCCTGATTTATCATTCCAGGGATATTTCCAGCCTTTCTATGCTAGCATGAAATATGATAACTTTTACAAGTTATTAGAACCAGAGACAATGAATCTAGCTTCTTATGATTTTTTAAGTGCAAATGATAATCCGGATTTTGAAATAGAAAATACAGTAGGTACCTTTGTTCTTAGGTGGGAATACAACCCAGGGAGTACTATTTTTGTCGTATATAATATTAATGAGAATAGATATTTTTCAGTTAATGATAATGAATGGTCAAAAGAATCGAACAATGCAGTTGTGATTAAATTAAATTATTGGCTGAAAATGTAATATAACCTCTAAGGTAATTAATGTATGAATGATCAAAAAACAACTGTCGATAATCTTAAAGTATTTGTTAAAAATTTTGTAGATGAAAGAGATTGGTCTCAATTTCATAATCCAAAAAATATATCGATGGCTCTAGCTATTGAGGCTAGTGAATTAATGGATATTTTTAAATGGGATAGTAATGATGAATCTGAAAAGAAAATGTCTGTAGATATTTCTAGACAAGATGCTATTGATGAACTTGCAGATGTGATAATCTATTCAATTGCATTTGCCAATAAAAATGGCATTGATATTTCTGATGCAATTTTACAAAAAATGAAGAAAAATGAAGAAAAATATCCTTCTGAAAAGTTTAAAGGACATTTTTAAAACCTCCAGCTAATTATTATGTTTGGAAAATCTGAATGAGTCAATGGCCTATTAAATTTTCTTTCTTTTTTTTCTTATTATTATCAATCTCATTTGGAACTCAAAAATATTGTAAAACCTGTAAAGGTGAATTAACAGGCCAATATTTAATTCACAAAGGCAATAACTACCATCGATCTTGCTACGATAAGCACGTTCAAATTTATTGTGATCATTGCAATAAGAAAATCGAGGCATCCTATAATACCTCAAAGGGTAAAAACTATCATAAGAGGTGTTTTCAGCAGCATATTCAAAAAAGATGTGATGAGTGTGGTGATTTAATAAATGGGATCTACAATGTGCATGAAGGTAAAGAATACCACGAAAGTTGCTATATTGATTTTATTTTACCAAAATGTGACATTTGTTATCAACCAGTTGAAGATAAGTACATAAAAGATTTTTGGGGTAATTATTATCATGAATATCATGATAGAAAAATGCCAAGTTGTGATAATTGTAACCGGCTAATCTCAAAACAACTCACTAAGGGTGGAGTTTCGGTTAGTGGGAATCGATTTGTTTGCAATCTTTGTAAACCCAAAGTAGTTAATAATAAATCACAATTAAAGAAAAACTTAATTAGAGTGTTAAACATTCTTCAAAAAATTGGTATTAAAGATTTACCAAAAAGAATACCAGTTACATTAGTTGATAGTAAAAGTGATCTTATAAAAATGTCTGGTCATAGACATGGAAATATCCAAGGATATACTAATTATGAGGAAAGTATTTTAGCTGATAAGATTATTGATCAAGACTATCACATATATATATTATCAAATTTACATGAGGAAATTTTTAATGCTGTTTTAGCACATGAGCTTCTTCATGTTTATTTATTTCAAAATCAAATAGATTTAAAATCAGATTTTAGAGAAGGATTTTGTAATTTGGGTTCTAGTTTGATCTATGAAAATTATAGTTCAAAGCTTAGTGATTATCGATTAAAAAATATGAATGAAAACTCTGATCCTGATTATGGTATTGGTTTTAGAAAAATGAAATCAATGCTTGATAAAATTGGATGGAAAAGGTTGTTAAAAAAACTACCTAAAATGTAAGTGTGAAAAGTAAAAGAGAAATAAGATATGAATGTGAACCCATATATTTTTAGAGAATATGACATTAGAGGAAAAGTTGCAGAGGATTTTCCTCCAGAAGTAGTAGTTTCATTAGGGAAAGCTTTTGGGACTTTGGTAAAAAGGTCTGGGGGTAGAGAAATAGCAATCAGTGGTGATATAAGATTGACTACTCCTGATCTTATAAATTTTTTCAAAGAGGGTGTTTTATCAACAGGAGTTGATGTGATTAATATTGGTATAGTGCCAACACCTGTAAATTATTTCAGTCTTTTTGAACTTGATGTTGCTGCTTCAGTGCAGATCACAGGAAGTCATAATCCACCAGAGTTTAATGGTTTCAAATTATCTTTACATAAAAAGCCTGTTTATGGTGACCAAATTCAATTGATAAAAAACTTTATTCTTAATTTAGATTATGATAATGGAGAAGGTTCAGAAACTAGATATAAACTTCTTCCAAAATATGCAGAAATGATTCAAAGTAAAATTAGCATTAACAAAAAAATGAAAGTAGTAATGGATTGTGGAAATGCTGCAGCTGCAATCAACGCGCCTTCAATATTTAAAGATCTTGGGATTGAGCTTAAAGAACTTTTTTGTGAACCTGATGGAACCTTTCCGAACCATCATCCAGACCCAACTGTTGAAGAAAATTTAAAAGATCTTATTTCTGAAATAAAAAATGGTGATTATGATTTAGGAATTGCTTTTGATGGTGATGCCGATAGGCTTGGTGTCGTTGATGAGACTGGCGATATTATTTGGGCTGATCAATTATTAGCTATTTTACTTTCAGATGTAATTGAAGAAGGTGATGAAGTTATTTTTGATGTAAAGTGTTCGCAAGCGCTTGAAGATGTGATTTCCGAATTAGGTGGAAGACCTGTTATGTGGAAGACTGGTCATTCTCTGATAAAAAATAAAATGGCAGAGAATAATTGTAAAATAGGTGGTGAGATGAGTGGACATATATTTTTCGCAGATGATTATTTTGGATATGATGATGCTATATATGTTGCAGGAAGATTAATTCAGATGCTATCTAATACAGAGAAGACTTTATCTGAATTAAAATCTGTAATTCCAAAATATATTTCGACACCTGAGATTAGACTTGAAGCAGAATCGGACGAAAAGAAATTTGAAATAGCAAAAATGGCTGAAGATTATTTTAGCAAAAATTATGATTGTATTACAGTGGACGGAGTTAGAGTCAAATTTAAAGAAGGGTGGGGCCTAGTTAGAGCTTCAAATACACAACCTGTTATTGTTTGTAGGTTTGAAGGGAATACGCTTGATAACATGAATAAGATTCAATCTATAATTTTAGATAAGCTAAAAGAATTTGGAAACTTAGAAATCAGTTCTCATTAGATGAGTGAACTTATAAACCTTATTGATTTTATAAGAAAAGAGTTCAATAAATCACTGAATACCTTTTCTTTACCTAAAGATCCAAAATATTTATATGATCCCATAAAATATTCCTTAAAAAGTAAAGGAAAAAGGTTCAGGCCAATCATTGTTCATCTTTCTGGTAGAAATTTTCAATGTGACCCTGATGACTTAATGAAAGTCTCAGTAGGCTTAGAGCTTTTGCATAATTTTACTTTAGTACATGATGATATTATGGATTCAGATGATACTAGAAGAAATATGCCTACTGTGCATAAAAAATATGATGTCCCTTCTGCAATTTTAGCTGGTGATGGTATTTTTACAATTAGTCAGCTTATTTTAGGTAGCATTCAAAATAACTCAAACCATCTGTTGCAAAAATATAATGAAATGGTACTTGAGATATGTGAGGGTCAGGCCTTGGATAAACAATTTGAAGGAGAGGATAACTTAAATTTAGATGATTACATTGAAATGGTAAAAAAGAAAACTGGTGCATTATTAGGTGCATGTCTTTCCTTACCTGCTCTTATATCTAATGAAAATAGTGAAAAAGTAAATGAACTTTATGATGCCGGGAAATCGTTAGGAGTAGGTTTTCAAATACATGATGATATCTTTGAAATATTTGGTGAGGAGAGTGTAATAGGTAAAAGTTTGGGTAGTGATATTTCTTCTAATAAAAACACAGCAATTGCGATAGTTGCTAAAAAGAAAAATAAAGTTGAATGGAGTAATTTAACCAATCAATTTGATGGAAAAGATTTATATAAAATTCGTAAATTTTTAAAAGAAAATAATGTTAAAACAAAAGTAGAAAACGTAGCTGACAGTTACTTTTTATCTGCTTTTAATTCACTGAAGAATATTGATATAGATGAGAAAAATGAGTTGTATGGCTTTTTTAAAATGATTCAAGAAAGATCTTATTAATGTATAATAAAATAGATAAATCTAATATGTTCCAATCAATTTGGGATTTTCCTGAAAATATAATCGATGCAGTCAAATTATCGGAGAGTATCTTACTCAATAATATTTATGATGATGTGAATAAAATTATTATTGCGGGTATGGGTGGTTCAGCCATTGGTGGTGATGTTGTTAATTCACTAATTAAAGAAGATATAAAATTTCCTTATTTTGTAAATAGAGGATATGATATCCCTGCATGGACTGATAGTTCAACTTTAGTAATATGTTCATCTTATTCTGGTAATACAGAAGAGACCATTTCGGTATTAAATAAAGCAAAATCTGTTAATGCGAAAGTGATTGGTATTACAACAGGGGGAACATTAGAGTCACTTTGTATTGAATCTAATTACGATCATGTAATTATCCCCTCTGGCTTACAACCTAGGGCAGCATTAGCATTTTCTTTTATCCCCTTATTGTATATACTTAAGAAGTCAGGTCTTATTCAAACTGAATTAAAGTCATGGTTACATTCATCAGCTAGTTTAATCAAGTCTAAGAGAGAAGAATACTCAAAGCATAATGATGCAAATAATGTTTTTCATCTTGCTAAGAATATATATTCTAAATTACCTATTATATATGCTGACTCAGAATCTTTAGAGACTGTAGCAGTAAGGTTAAAAGGGCAGATCTGTGAAAATGGTAAAATATTATCTTACCATAGTATTTTTCCAGAAATGAATCACAATGAAATTGTTGGTTGGCAAAATAACTCAGTTTTTTTTTCTAATTATTATGTACTTTGGTTAATTGATAAAGAAATGAACCAAAGAAATAAATCAAGGCATGAAATCATTAGTGGCATCCTTTCTAGTTTAAAAGTTAATCAGTATAAAATTGAGGTTTCTGGTAATACATTTAAGGAGAGATTCTTATTGTTGATTCATTATGGAGATTGGTTAAGTTATTGGTGTGCTATTTTGCATAATACGGATCCTAGTCCAGTAGAAAACATTCAAATTTTAAAAGATAAATTATCTAAATTATAATGATACCTGTAAAAGTAGAAAAAATCTCTTATCATCCCTCAAGTCGGAGTTATGCAGTAATTCTTAAAGATGATATTAGTGATCTTTTTCTACCAATTTTAGTTGGTTCTTTTGAGGCTCAATCAATAGCATTAGCAATTGAAGTAGTTGATACACCTCGCCCATTAACTCACGACTTAATATGTGATATGATCACAAAAATAGATGCAAAACTTATGGCAGTAAATATATCTCAATTGAATGATGGTGTTTTTTATGCTAGCTTGAAACTTAAAGGGAAGAATTTTGGTACAAAAACAATAGATGCTAGGCCAAGTGATGCAATATCTATTGCATTGAGATTAAATGCTCAAATATATGTTACTAAAGAGGTAATAAAAGAGGCCGGTGTTAATCAAAGCGAGATTATATCTGATAATAAGCAGACAATAGTTCCAAAATATTCTCTTGAAGACTTAGAGTTAAAACTTAAAAAAGCAGTAGATAAGGAAGAATATGAAAAAGCTGCAAAGATTAGAGATAAAATAAAAGAATTAGACTCTTAAAAAGGGGCATTTAACTTTTCTAAGGCAATTTTAGCTGCAGTTTGTTCAGCTGACTTTTTATCTAAGCCCATTCCTGTTGGGAAACAGCGTTCATCAATTTTCACTTCAATTTCAAATGTTTTTTGGTGATCAGGCCCACTAATATCTTTTACATTAAAAGCTGGGCTTCCGATTTCTTTAATATGACAATATTCTATTAGCTTTCCTTTGTAGTTTGTCGATTTCCACGCCTCAGTCCTATGGGCCCAAATTGTATCTAATATTAGGTTACGGCAAGGTTCAATACCTCCATCTAAATATATTGCTCCGATTATAGCCTCAAAGAGATTCGCTTGCTGCTTTTCTGCTATTTTTTCAATATTCATATTTACACTAGATTCAATATTAATATGTTCAATTAAATCTAGCATTTTACTTATCTGAGCTAGAAATGATTTTCTTACTAGTGAAGCTCTTCTTTGCGTCAAGAGTCCTTCATCACCCTCAGGAAACTCCCTCATTAACTCTCTACTAACAATTATATCAATAACTGTATCGCCTAGAAACTCTAATCTTTCATAGTTTTTTCTTGGAGAGGGAGTAATACTTTTATGAGTAAAGGCTTGAACTAAATATTCACGATTATGAAATAAATAGTTGATTTTTTTTTCCACAGGGGATAAGAGATCATCTGCTTTTAATATATTCTTAAGTTTAAATAATAGGCTCAATTATATTTCCTAAAACATAACACAGCATTGTGACCACCAAATCCAAAAGTATTTGATAGAGCAGCATTAATTTCATGACCTTTAGATTTATTTGGAGTATAATCCAAAGTACATTCTGGGTCTGGATTGTTATAATTTATTGTAGGAGCAATTCTACCATTAACTATTGACTTTACTGTTGCTACAGCTTCTAAGCCGCCGGCAGCTCCAAGTAGATGGCCAGTCATTGATTTTGTAGAACTAACTTTTAATTTGTTCAAACTATCTTTAAATAAATTTCCAATGGCTTTTGATTCATTTTTATCATTAAAAGGAGTAGAGGTCCCGTGAGCATTTATATAATCTATATCATTAGTACTTATTGAGGCATCGTTAAGAGCTCTTTTCATTGCTTTGTATGCACCTAAACCCTCAGGAGCTGGCTGAGTAATATGAAACGCGTCATCTGATGAACCATAGCCAGCTAATTCAGCCAAAATAGGAGCACCTCTTTTGATCGCATGTTCTTCAGATTCGATTACAAGCATACCTGCACCTTCAGATAAAACAAACCCATCTCTATTAGCATCAAAAGGCCTGCTAGCTTCTGCTGGAACCTCACAATTTTGTGATAGGGCTCTCATGTTTGCAAACCCAGCTATAGTAAGCGGTGTTATACTGGCCTCTGTTCCTCCAGTTAACATTATATCAGCGTCTCCATACCTGATGAGCCTTAGTGCAATACCAATGGCATCATTTGACGATGCGCATGCAGAAATAACAGTCTGACTTGGACCTCGAAAACCAAAACGCATAGAAACATGGCCTCCAGCTATATTTGGAATCATTTTTGCAACAAATTGAGGCGAAACTCTCCTGGCACCTTTGTTTTTTATGATATCATGCTCTTGTTCTAGAGTTTGAATACCGCCAATACCACTACCAATTATGACTCCTGCACGATCTAGGTCAATACCTTCAAGGTCTATAGCCGAAGAATTAATTGCTTCATCAGAGCACACAAGTGCAAAAGTAGAAAAGGGATCGAGTTTTCGTATTTCTTTAGCATCTAAAACTTCTTCAGGGTTGAAGTTTTTGAGCTCACCAGCAATGGAAACTCGATGGTTAGAAGCATCAAAATAAGTAATAGGAGCTATACCACTAGTACCTGACTCAATTGCAGACCAAAATTGATCAGCCGAATTTCCATTTGGTGCCAATGCACCAATCCCTGTGACTACTACTTTTTTATACATTTTAGAAATTATATTTTACTTGTGCTCATCAATATATTTTACAGCACTACTTACTGTAGTAATGTTTTCAGCATCTTCATCAGGGATTTCAATACTAAACTCTTCTTCAAATTCCATGATAAGCTCAACAGTATCAAGAGAATCAGCCCCTAAGTCATTTACAAAATGAGCTTCTTCAGTTATAGCTGCCTCATCAACTCCTAATTTGTCGATTACTACTTCTTTTACTTTATCGAATGTTGACATTATGTGTCTCCTCTTATTTAATTAATTATTCTACCACCGTCAACAGTAATAGTTTGACCAGTGATATATTCCGCTTCTTTTGAAGCAAGAAAAATTACGGTGTTAGCTATATCTTTAGGATACCCAATTTTACCAGTAGGTATCTGAGATAGAAATTTATTTTTTACGTCATCGCTGAGTTGTTCAGTCATTGCTGTTTCAATCCAGCCTGGAGCAACACAATTTGCGGTAATGCCTCTTGATGCGACTTCTTTTGCAATAGATTTTGTCATTCCAATTAAGCCGGCCTTTGAAGCTGCATAATTTGCTTGTCCGGCATTACCAGTTAAACCAACTATTGAAGTAATATTTATAATTCTACCAGATTTCTTTTTCATCATATATTTAATAACTGATCGAGT
>CACEHW010000013.1 GCA_902559415.1 uncultured Fidelibacterota bacterium | reverse complement strand
AGTATGCGACATAAAGCACAAATATCGATGCGGTAACCAAAGCTAACTTGATAATTTTTTTAACAAATCCATAAACCACTACAACAGCTAAAACAACAGCGATTGCAAGATATACCGGGTTTGAGGTAATAGCTTCTATTATATTTTCCATTTTTTAGCTTTCAATTGTAATTATTTAGTTTTTTATATCTAAAATTCCAATAATTAAAATATAGGCAATATGAAAAAGATACTAGTATTAACATTAATTACTTTTGTGTCAGCTGAGCCACAATACCCAGCTGATTCATTATTAACATCGGAGAATACTACTTTTCTACAAAAACTTTTTATCTATCCAATCGCTCAATGGCAAAGAATTTCTTATAATTCGAATGCCTTTAATTGTCAATTTTACCCTAGTTGTTCAAACTATTGTAGCATAGCGATTAAAGAAAAAGGAGCTGTTATTGGTTCAATAATTGGGGTGGATAGAATCACAAGATGTAACCCATCAGCCCTTTATTATCATCAAAAAATTAATGGAGTTTACAAAGATTCAGATGGTAGAATAATTGATAACATAAACCCACTATCTTATCAAAAAAATAATAAATCAGAATTGTTAGCGGTGTCTCTATCTTTAATTCCTGGAATGGGGAAAATATACGCTGGCAGAGCTTATGATGGGATTTATGGTGTTTTTAATTTATTTGTTTCTTTACAGGCATATTCTACAGCTACAAAAAATAAAAATAAATTTATAGCAAATGTTTTTGGTTTATCCTCTATTGTATTATACGCTTCAGAAATTTATGGTTCATGGAGAGCAGTAAAATACTATCAACCAAAAAATAAATAACCTTTAATATTGAATTTCACTTAAATGAAAGCAGGATAATTGAAACCACTTTGCTTTTTTACAAAACAAATTACAAAAAGAAATTTAAATCATAATTTTTTGAACAAAAAACCTTCGTAACTAGTATATTTAATCGTTCACTAAATTTTATTAAGAGCGCACTTTTGAAATCCAGTCCAAAAACCATCATTTATTTTGTCTTATTTTTCTCTTACTGTTATGCTGAAAGATTAAAATTAAAACAAGCTGATGTTTTAGAATCGAAAAGAATAGGATTTGAAACCGTAAAAATACTTGAGGGGAATATAGAATTTCAAAAAGGAAATATTGAGCTCAAATGCCAGAATAGCATCTACAAAGAAAAAAAAGATATTGCCTACCTTTATGATGATGTAAAAATGAATAAAGAGGATATAAACCTCACCTGTGATAGCATAATTTTCTTTTCAAAAAACAATAAACTAGAAAGTACAGGGAATCCTATCATCGAGGATACCGAATACCGCTTAACAGCAAATAAACTAATGTATTTTACAGATTTAGACAGTGGAATTGCAGTTGGCAATGTAGAATTATTACAAAATAATCAAAGAATCAAAGCTGATAAAATCGAGTATAGAAAAAAATCAAATGCAGTATCTTATCTTGCAACTGGGAATGTAAAGATCATTGATTCTTTAAGAACTGCCATCTGCGGTTTAGCATCTTATGATGCTTCAAATGAAAAAACCATACTTGGTATAAAGCCTAAAATTATAAATGAAGATAGAGTCATAAATGGAGATCAAATTATTTTAATCTATGATGATGACGTTTTAAAAAAAATATTTATTCCTAAGAATGCAAATATTTCTAGTATATCTGAAGGGTATGATCAAGCCAATAATGATTCTTTAAAAACAATTTTAAATTTTGACGACAGAATGAATAGCAAAAGTCTAAATGGATTTTTTATCGATGGTGATCTAGATTCTTTAAGGCTCGTTGGAATGGCTTCCACCACTTATCATATTTTTGAGGATTCTCTTTACAAAGGAAAGAATATAACCTCCGGTGATACAATAATAATGAGGTTCGTCGAAAAAGATTTAAATGATATAATTGTTAGTGGTGGTTCTCAAGGTGAATATGTGCCTAACCCAAAAACAAATGATTCTAAATACCCTTTAGTTTATTCAGCTGATAAAATTGATTATTTTTTAAAAACAGAAAATACTAAGTTAATTGGGAATGCAAATGCTCATCATGAGAACACTGAACTCAAAGCAGGTTTCATAAAAGTAAACTGGCCAACTAAAATCCTGACTGCATTCCCTCGACAAATACATGATTCAACAGGGCAATTCATAAAGCCAACAATTGTTGAAAAAGGTAAAGACCCAATGGTTGGCAGCGAAATGACATATAACCTAGATACAAAAAAAGGTAAAATTAACTATGGTAGGACTAAAGCTGATGATGGGTTTTATAAAGGTAAGGAAATTAGGAATGAGAGTAATGAAACGATTTATATTAAAAACTCAATTTTTACTACCTGTGATTTAGACACTCCACATTTTCATTTTGAATCAGATAAGATGAAGATCATTCGAGATGATGTTGTCATTGCTAAACCAATCACTCTTAAAATTTCTGAAATCCCTATTTTTGGCATCCCACTAGCTATTTTCCCTCATCAAGGAGGGCGGAGACACTCAGGTTGGATAATGCCCGCTTATGGAGAAAGTAAATCAAGAGGTCAATATATTGATGGACTTGGATACTACTGGGCACCAAATGATTATTGGGATTCAAAATTCACATTGAGTTTTGGTGACAGGCAAGGTGCGGTACTTAATGTAAAAAATCAATATAGACTAAGATATAAATATAATGGGAGCCTCTTCATAAGAAATCAACAATTCTTATCTGGCAGCAAAGATATAATTTCTTTAAAAGAAAATAGGAATAGCAATTTCATGGTAAGGTGGAACCATTCTCAGAAGCTAAGAAACAATCAAACATTTAATGCAAATACAACATACTCCAGTAATGGAAATTATAATCGAGACTATGGATTAAACTTAGCACAGAGAATGGATCAAAAAGCTACTTCTAATGTTACATACTCCAAAAGGTGGATAAAGTCTAAGAATTCTATCAGTATAAATTTATATTCAAATCAAGATCTACTTGTTGGGAAAAAAGTAGATAGCTCTAGTAATTATTATGTTAGTCCAACACATTCAGGGTCACAATTAAATATTTCAAATAGAACATTGCCAAAAATTTCATTTAGACGTGGGCAAAGTTCTCTATTCCCAAATTTAGCTAATAAAAATAGATGGTATAGCAACATTAAGTGGAATTATGGCTTTAATTACACAAAAAAAGAAAGAAAATATTATCAATCTACCTATTCTGATTCTCTTGGTGCTTATGATTGGGAAAGAGATGAAAATGGAAGCCCAATTGATACATTATTCCAAGATGCTGGGTGGACGCACACTTCATCTTTAAATGCTCCAGTGAAATTGTTTAAATATATTAATGTAAACCCAAGTATTAATTTCAAATCTAATTGGGTGAACCGATATTTTCAAAAAACTTGGATTGATTCTATAAGTAGCTTCCAAAATATCGAACAAACTGGGTTTAAAACCAGAACTACAGGAAGTGTCTCGTTAAATGCGAATACTAAATTATATGGACTTTTCGCTATTCCTTTTGGGCCAATAAAAGTTATCAGGCATGTTGCTTCTCCTTCAATTGGGTTTTCATGGACCCCTGATTTTTCAGAGCCACTTTTTGGATATGATTTTGGATATTTTGATGACTATCAAAACCCTTTAAATGGTGAAGTAGTGAAACATGATAAGTTTGCAGGTACAATGGCAGGCTCAACACCGAGGAATGAACAAAAAAATATTAATTTTTCTATAAATAACATATTTCAAGCAAAATCTTTAGTCAAAGAAGAAGTGAAAAAAATTGACCTTTTTAGTTTAAGAATGAGTAGCAGCTATAATTTTTCTGCTGAAAGATATAAACTTTCTAACTTAAGATCTTCTTTAAGATCAAAAATTTTTGGGAAATTAAATATCGATTTATCCACAACTCATGATTTTTATGGCTATGATTCACAAAGCGGAGCCAGGGTAGAAGAATTTCAAAAAAACAGGCAAGGTATTATATCTCCTAGATTAACAAGTGCCCGTTTATCAACAGGTTTTAGATTAAATGGAAAATTTAAAAATGATTCTGAAAAAGACTTATCTAACTCCACTGATTCTAGTATTGTAGAAAATGATTTAGATGGGCCAGGATTAGAAGACCCAATTAGTAGCTTTAAAAATTCAATAAAAAGTGGAAATATTTGGAATACAAATATCAGTTTAAGCTATAGTTACAGTGCATATAATCCACTAAATACAAATAAAACATTTTGGATTAACACCTCATCCAATATTAATCTTTCAAAAAATTGGAAGATAGCATACAGAGCGAGGTTTGATATGGTAAAAAGAGACTTGGTGAGTCACAATATATCCGTAAATAGAGATTTGCATTGTTGGGAATTATCCCTGAATTGGACGCCTGGAGGTATTGGCCAAGGAGTTTATTTTAGATTAAATGTTAAATCTCCAACCTTAAAAGACCTTAAACTTGAAAAAAAAGGTGGTGTTTATTCTAGCTCACCATTTTAATCAAGTATTTGTTCTATCATCTAGCTTTATGAAATTATAAGTATGGAATTATTCATTATAAATACATGATTTGCCCTAAATGTCACGCTGATTACTTTGAAAACATTAAAAAATGTGGTGATTGTAATTTAAATTTAGTAGATGCATGTTCTCTTGATATTCCAATTCCTGATATGACTTGGATATCTTTATCTCCAATACATGGGAATACAAACGCAGACATGATTATCGATATTTTGAATACAGAAGATATACCACATTATGCAAAATACAATTGGAGCAGTTCAGCGTTAGGTACAGGTGGTAATTCCTTAGTTGATAATATTGTAAGAATATTTATTCCTGAATTTTATCAAGAAAAAACCATGGAAGTCTTAAAAGGTGTGCATGAGTAATTAAATGAATCAAATTAGATCTATAAAAGGCACACATGATATTCTTCCTGCACAATCAAAAGATTGGCAAGATCTTGAAAATCAAATCCATAAAACTGCAAACCTTTATGGCTATCAAGAAATTAGAACTCCAATAATTGAAAATGCTACTCTTTTTAATAGAGGTGTGGGTCAAGAAACTGATATTGTCTCTAAAGAAATGTATTCATGGGATGATAAGGATAAATCAACTATATCTCTAAGACCAGAAATGACCGCCTCTGTAGTTAGGTCTTATATTCAGCACAATTTAGGTAGTAACTCCTTATTACAAAGACTTTATTATATTGGTCCTTCATTCCGCAGAGAGAGGCCACAAAAAGGTAGGCAAAGACAATTTCATCAGTTTGGTGTTGAAGCCATTGGGAGTAATAACCCTGAACAAGATGCGGAAGTTATATCCTTAGGTTGGAGCGTTCTAAAATCTTTTGGGATCGATAATCTAGAACTAAAAATATCTAGTATTGGTTCACATAATTGTAGAGATAATTTTAAAACTAAATTAATTAGCTATTTAGACCCTTTTATAAACCAATTATCTGAGGTTAGTCAAAGAAGACTTAAAAAGAACCCCTTACGTATTCTTGACACAAAAAATGATCAGGAAAAACAGATACTCAAATCTGCTCCAAAAATTGAAGAATTCTACACAAATGATGATAAAAATTATTTTTTAAAAGTTCAGCAATATATTAATGACTTAGGTATCCCATTTAAAATAGACCCTCTCCTAGTTAGAGGTTTAGATTATTACACCCAAACTACTTTTGAAATATCTTCTAAAGACCTAGGTGCTCAAGATGCATTGCTTGGAGGTGGAAGATATAATGGCCTGATTAAAGCATTAGGAGGAAAAGATACTCCAGCTGTCGGATTTGCAGCAGGAATGGAGAGAGTACTTATTGCTGCTAAAAAAAGAAAAAAACCAAAAAATAAGACCCTTTGCATTTATGCTATATGTACTCATGATGAATCTTTAGGAATTTTACAAAGAAGTTCAGAAAAATTAAGAAATTTAGGTATTAAGGTAGTTTGTGAGACACTTAGAAGAAGCATGAGATCTCAAATGAGAGAGGCAAATAAGTGCAATGCTGACTTTGCAATTATCATTGGAGAAGAAGAATTTTTCAATAAAACCATCCAAATAAAAAATTTGAGTGAGGGGAAACAAGAAAGTATAAAATATCAGGACCTAATTACTTATTTCAAAAGTTTGACATTTTAATATTTTCCTTTACATTTTATGTCCCATAAAAATGATTCGAAATAAAAACTAAGATTGTAAATAATATTATGAACCAAAAATCACTAATAGTTGTAGAGTCACCATCAAAAGCTCGAACCATCGAGCAATATCTAGATGGCGAATTTGAAGTTATTGCATGCGTAGGTCATGTAAAAGACCTTCCATCAAGTAAGCTAGGAATTGATGTAGAAAATGATTTCCAAATGACCCTTGATGTTTTACCAAATAGAAAAGATTTTATCAAAGAATTAAGAAAAAAAAGTCTAGCTGCTAAGAAAGTATTCATCGCTAGCGATCCAGATCGCGAAGGAGAGGCAATAGCTGCTCATTTAGCAAGCGAAGTACCAGATGAAAAACTACAGCGTGTTGAATTTACAGAGATCACAAAGGCTGGGGTTCATGAAGGTATGAGTAATAGCAGAGACCTTGATGAAAATATGATCAATGCTCAAAAAACAAGAAGAATTATTGATCGATTAGTAGGCTATAAAGTTTCTCCAGTATTATGGGCCACACTGCAAAAAAATATGAATTTTGTAAACACTACTTTATCTGCTGGAAGAGTCCAATCAGCTTGTGTCAAAATGGTAATTGAACGGGATAGAAAGAGGCAAAAATACAAAAAAACTGAATACTATGATTTAAAAGTCAAATTAAATAAAAAAGATTCTGGCTCTCCATTTGAAGCCACTTTAAATAAAGTAAAAGAGGGGAAAATAGTTTCAAGTAATGATTTTGACTCAGTCACAGGTACACTTAAAAATAAAGATGCAATTATTTTAAATGAGAAAGAAGCAAAAGATCTCGTTGCTCAATTAAAAAAAGGGAAATGGTTAGTAAAGAGTGTCGATGAAAAGCCAAGAACATCTAATCCAAAACCACCATTTACAACGAGTACACTACAACAAGAAGCAGCTAGGAAGCTACGTTTTTCTGCTAAAAATACCATGCGTGTAGCTCAACAATTATATGAAAATGGATTTATTACATACATGAGGACAGACTCAACTCACCTTTCAAATGAAGCAGTTAAAGGATCGAGGGATATTATTTCTAAACTTTTTGGTAATGATTACCTCCCAAAATCTCCTAATAATTACGAAACTAATGTTAAAAATGCTCAAGAAGCTCATGAAGCAATTCGTCCAGCACATAAATTATTTAAAAGTGTTGATGCAGTATCAGAAAAACTTGGTAAAGATGCTGGAAATTTATATGAATTAATTTGGAAGAGGACTATAGCTAGTCAAATGCTACCTGCTAAATTGAAACAAACATCTGTAATTATTTCAAATGCTGATACAGATTTCAGAGCAAGTGGCCAAATTATAGTTTTCCCTGGTTATATGAAAATCTATGTTGAAGGAAAAGATAACCCTGATGCAGAACTAGCAAACAAAGAAAAACTACTACCAGCAATTGTTGTAAATGAAGAATTAATTTGTAGTGAAATTGTATCTCAGATTCATAAAACAAAACCACCTGCAAGATTTACTGAAGCATCTCTAGTTAAAGAGATGGAAATAAATGGCATAGGTAGACCCTCAACCTTTGCATCTATACTAGATACGATTGTAAGAAGAGGCTATGTCGAGAAAACAAAAAGTAACCTATCACCTACTTATTTAGGTTTAGCAATTACACAACTGCTTGAAAACCATTTTACAGCGTTAGTTGATAAAGACTTTACTGCAAAAATGGAAAATGAATTAGATGCAATTTCTAGAGGAGAATTAGAACCAATACCTTTTATGGAAAATTTTTATTTTGGAAATAAAAAACATCTAGGTCTTGAAAAAATGCTTGAAGAAAAAGTAGATATCGGCAAGGCGTGTACAATCCCTTTACCAACTGGATATAATGATGATGTTGAAGCTAGGATAGGTAAATTTGGTCCTTACCTTCGCAAGGAAGATGACACTAGATCTATTCCTCAAAACATATTTGTCGGCGATTTAACGGATGATATTATTGATTCGCTTTTTAAAGATCAGCGCGAAGATGCCGTCCTAGGAAGAGATCCAGAATCGAAAGAAGATATTTTATTAAAAAAAGGACCGTATGGTCATTACGTTCAATTAGGAGAGACTACAAAACGTAAAGCAATTCCAAAAGGAACCGAAGTTGACTCTGTTGACCTCGAGCTTGCAATAAAATTAATTTCTTTACCAAGAGTAGTTGGTAAGCATCCAGATACTGGAATAGATATTACTGCAGATTATGGAAGATATGGCCCTTACCTAAGAATGGATAAATCAAATGCTAGACTAATTGGTCCTGCGACTCCGTTGACTATAACAGTCGATGAAGCAGTAGAATTATTGAGTAAATCAAACAAAGGATCAAGCGAATTAAAAACACTTGGTAAACATCCAGATACTGGTGAAGAATTAGTATTAAAGGAAGGTCGTTATGGCCCATATATATCTGATGGAAAATTAAATGCTGCTTTAAGATCAGGTAATGACCCTGATTCTATAACACTTGAAGAGGCAGTAGAATTAATAAATTTAAAAAGAGCAGCACCTAAAAGAAAAAAACCTCGTAAGAAGAGACGTAAAAAGAAATGAATAAAACAATAGAGAAAATTGTATCACTATGCAAGCAAAGAGGATTCGTCTATCAAAGTTCAGATATCTATGGAGGTTTTGGTGCCGTTTATGACTACGGTCCACTAGGGGTAGAATTAAAAAATAATATTGCTAATCTATGGTGGAAAGATATGACTAGGAATCATGAAAATATTGTTGGCCTGGACAGTGGTATACTTATGCATCCGAAAATTTGGGAAGCCTCTGGCCATGTCGGAGAATTTCATGACCCATTAGTAGATTGTAAGCAGTGTAATGCAAGATACCGCGCTGATGAATTAACTGATGATATTGAAAATGAGATGTGGCAAGAATTAAAGTGCCCTACATGCGGGACAACTGGAATGATGACCCCTCCCCGACAATTTAATCTAATGTTTAAAACTCAAGTAGGCCCCCTAGAAGACACAGGAGCTGTAGCATACTTAAGACCTGAAACTGCACAAGGTATTTACGTTAATTACCAATTAGTTCAAGGATCAACTAGGATGAAAATACCTTTTGGTATTGCTCAAATCGGTAAGGCATTTCGAAATGAGATTATAGCAAGAAATTTTATTTTTCGAACTCGTGAATTTGAACAAATGGAAATGCAGTACTTTACAAAGCCCGGTCAGGATGATGATACTATGCAGGCGTGGAAAGAAAAGAGAATGAACTTCTATACTGATTCTTTAGGAATATCATCTAAAAATTTAAGATTTCATGAACATGGTGATGATGAACTAGCTCATTATGCAAAAGAAGCCTGGGATATAGAATACAACTTCCCTTTTGGCTGGTCAGAGGTTGAAGGTATCCATAATAGAACAGATTTCGATTTAAAAAATCATGAACAATTTTCTGGAAAAAATCTTAAATATTTTGATCAAGAAAATAACGAACGTTACTTACCATATATAATTGAAACATCTGCTGGGTTAAATAGAATGTTGTTAACTGTATTATCAGACTCATATTGGGAAGATATAGAAAATAATAGAAAAGTAATGAAATTTGACCCCAAAATTGCACCCGTAAAAGCCGTCATTTGTCCATTGGTAAAGAAAGATGGTTTACCTGAAAAAGCGAGGTCTATTATAGAAGTTTTAAAACCACACTTTAATGTTTTATATGATCAACAAGGTTCTATCGGAAAACGTTACTATAGGCAAGATGAAGCAGGTACCCCATTTGGAATTACAGTAGACCACCAAACTATGGATGACGATACAATCACAATTAGGTACAGAGACAGTCAAAAACAAGATAGGTCTTCTTTAGAAAATATATTAAAAATAATTCAAGATAGTCTTATTTAGTTCTAGACTTCAAAAAATGTACAAATACTTTTTTCTCTCACTTTTTGCATTATTGAAAGTTGATGGAGCTTCCCCTGACCCAATATTTTCAGAAAATGGTATGGTTGTCTCACTCAATGAAAATGCCTCTGCAGCTGGAGTAAAGATACTTCAAAAAGGAGGTAATGCTGTTGATGCAGCAGTTGCAGTTGGGTTCGCTCTCGCTGTCACCTCCCCTGAAAATGGTAACTTAGGTGGTGGCGGCTTCATGATTGGAGCAACATCAAATGGTGAAATTTTTTCTCAAGATCATCGAGAAAAAGCGCCTCTAAAATCAACTAAAGATATGTTCCTAGATAAAGATGGGTTGGTAATACCAGGGATGTCCCTAACATCGAGAGCTTCTAGCGGAGTTCCTGGGACAGTACATGGTTTGCTAAGTGCTTGGAGCGATCATGGCTCTGGGAATATACGCTTGCAACAACTACTAGCCCCTGCAATAAAATTAGCTGACAAAGGCTATATCTTATCAAAACGCAGAGCAGATTTTTATAATTATTACAAAAATATATTTTTACAGAATACAGCCGCCGCAAAAATATTTATTAGGCGGGATGGAAGACCATGGGAGCAAGGAGATCTTTTTGTACAAAAAGACTTAGCAAAAACATTAAAAAGAATATCAAAATCAGGAATAGATGGTTTTTATAAAGGTATTACTGCTAAGCTAATTGTAAAAGAAATGGAAAGAGGAAACGGCCTTATTTCGGAGCATGATCTTAGGCAGTATAAACCAGTGTACCGTGAGCCAGTAATTGGTTCTTTCAAGGATATTGAAATCATCTCTATGGGCCCTCCCAGCTCAGGAGGACTATTATTAATACATATGTTAAACGCATTAGAAAATTTTCAAATTGACACATTAGGATGGAATTCCACGGATTATATACATTTATTAACAGAGGTAACTAAGCGTGCTTATGCAGATAGAGCACAACACCTTGGTGATCCTGACTTTTGGAATAACCCTAGAGATTTATTTTTATCTAAAGCATATGCGAAAAACAGAATAGCAAAAATATCCATGCAAAAACATACTCCAAGTAATGAGGTATACCCAGGAACATATAAAGATGATGAAAGCGATGAAACGACTCATTATTCTGTTGTAGATATTCAAGGGAATGCGGTAGCTATAACAAGTACTTTAAATCAAAATTTTGGGAATAAACATATTGTAGCTGGAGCAGGATTTTTCTTAAATAATGAAATGGATGATTTTTCAGTGAAGTCTGGGACACCAAATTATTGGGGCTTAGTTGGCGATAAAGCTAATGCAATCGAGCCCAATAAAAGACCTCTAAGCTCAATGACCCCTACCATACTTATGTATGAAGGTATACCTATAATGACAATTGGGTCTCCGGGAGGCTCCAAAATAATCACAACGGTATTGCAGTGTATATTAAATGTATTAGTTCATGATATGAATATTAAAGAAGCAGTATGCGCACCAAGAATTCATCATCAATGGTTACCGGAAAATACTATATTCATTGAGCCAGATGGAATTAATAAAGATGTAATTAAAAATCTACAATTACGTGGTCACGTTGTAAAAACCTATGGTTATATGGGTGTTGCTAATGGGATTATCATCAGCGATGACGGATTTTATGGTGGTGGAGATTGCAGAGATGAAACTTCAGCATTAGGTTATTAATTATAGATTCTTTCCCACTCCCTAATTCTTTTAGTAACCCAGTCTTTATCGGGATCATCCACGTTAACCATCTCTGATTTATTAGCTCTTATCCAAAACCAAGATCCTTTAGGGTCTCCGTTCCTATAATTACCACTTAATGCAATTACTCCATCTTTATAGCTGTATGTCCACGTTCCATGTTTTTTACCAAATCTGTAATTGCCTACTATTGATTTTTGTCCACTTTTATAATAGTCTATATATTCACCATGAAGCATACCTTTTGAATATCGATATTTACTTAAAATTAGGCCATTCCCTGCCCAGATAATTTGAGCTCCATCTTTCAGGCCATCTTTCCAATTGTTTTCATAGATAGGAATGCCATTTTCATTCCATTCTTTTTCTATTCCGCTTTTTATTCCATAATTATACATTATTTCAATCTTTTTTTCACCATTTGCATACTTTTTCAAACATTTACCGTTTGGCTTGTCATCAATATAGCCAAAAGAGTTTGCTAATGCCCCATCTTCATACCACTCGCTCCAGCGACCTTCCTTTTTCCCTTTTTTATACTTACCTCTTTTCATCAACTGCCCATTTTTAAACCACCATTGCCAAATACTATCTTCAAGAGATCTAACATAATAACCAGTTTTATTTTTTTCACCATTAGGGTACCACCATACCCACTTCCCCTCTTTTAAACCTCTAGAATAATTACCTTTTAATTCTCTATTCCCATTTGGGTAATAATTAAAAACATTCCCTTTAAATGGCTCTGAAGAACCTTCAAGATATTTTATAGAAACTCCTTCTGCATTTAAGCCATCTGATAAATCGGTATCCAAAACTTGTGAGTTAATTAAAATTGGAAAAATAAAGATTACTAGATAAAACATTATTTATGAAAATGAGTTTTCAATTAAGTTTAAATAAACAGAGGCACCAACAAGTAAAGCTCTTTCATCTATATTAAAGTGTGAACAATGATGCGGTGTGGATAATATCTCATTTTCATTTGGAGCTGAACCTACAAAGAAAAAACAACCGGGCTTATTTTGCAAATAATACGAAAAATCCTCCCCACCCATCGACAAATAAGGATTTTTTGCACCACTAGCCACAATCGAGCTTGCTGCTTCTAAAACTTTTTCAACTTGTGAACTATGATTTACCGTTGGAGGATAACCATCTTTATAATTTAATTTAATATCTGCACCAAATGACTTGGAAACACCTTCAACAACTTCTTTCATTCTTTGTTTTATCATTTTACGATTTTCTTCAGTATATGATCTTGTAGTACCAGACATATGAACTTTATCAGAAATTATATTAAAATTATGCCCTCCTTTAATTTTACCAATGGATAGTACTGTGCTTTCTAAAGGATTTGTATTCCTGCTTACAATAGTTTGTAACATTGTAACAAGATTACTAGCCACAACTATTGCATCAACTGTCCCCTGGGGAGTTGCTCCATGTCCGCCCTTCCCGCTTACTTCTATATCAAACAAATCAGCAGAGGCCATTACAGGTCCATCTTTTATTCCCACCTCGCCATAAAGTTGATAATTCCAAAGATGTAGTCCATAAATTTCATCTACCTTATCAAGACACCCATCCTCAATCATATATTTAGCTCCACCCAACCCTTCTTCAGCAGGTTGAAAAATAAATCTTACAGTTCCTTTTTTTAATTTACTATTTTTTGATAATGCATTAGCCGCACCAAGTAAAATTGCCATATGTCCATCATGCCCACATGCGTGCATTACGCCATCATTCAACGATTTATAATCGAGATTATTTTCTTCTTGTATTGGAAGAGCATCCATATCTGCCCTTAAGGCAATAGTCGGTCCAGGGCCAAAAGTAATTTCACCCACTACTCCAGTTTTGCCGACACTTTTTTTATGTGAAATCCCAAGTTTATCTAAATGCTCCGAGATGGTTTCAGCAGTATTGAATTCTTTAAAGCTTAATTCGGGGTATCTATGAAAATGTCTCCTGATTGCATATATTTCATCTTTTATATTTTTAATTTCTTCTCTTATTTTTATCTTCATTTGCTACCAATCTGATCTATTATTTTTTCAACTAATTTACTAAAATTACTCTCTATTTTTTTTGCATTAGACAAGACATCTTCATGCTTTAAGACTTCGTTTTTTAACCCTGCTGCAAAATTGGTCAATGCAGAGATAACAATTATTTTCATACCTATTTTTTTAGCATATTCAATCTCAGGTAATGTGCTCATTCCTACTGCATCTCCGCCAATACTTCTAAGAAATTGAATTTCTGCTGGGGTCTCATATGCGGGGCCAAGCATCCAACAATATTTGCCAAGTAATAAATCTATATTAGTTTTTTTTGCTGATAATAATGCAAGGGCAATCATCTCCTTATTATAGTAACTTTCTCCATCTATTAATTCTGGCACTGCTTCATCTGATAAAAATGTACAATCATAATGTCCATCAATTAACATTAATGAACCAGTAGAATTTTTTAATCGGAGACTGCCTGATGAATTTGTGATAATAATATTTTTAATTCCTAATTTATAAAATATTTTTATTGGCATTATAACTTGCTCTAACTCTATACCCTCATAATAATGCAACCTTCCTCTAGCCAACAATACTTGATTATTCCCAATTTTTCCTGAAATAAATTCACCTTTATGCCCATCAACACTAGATTGGGGAAATGAATCAATATTATGGTATGGTAAAGTATATTTATTCTTTAACAGCTTTACTATATGATCAAGCCCAGAACCCAATACAATGCCGGTATCCCCATTAAATTTTAGAATATCATTTATTTTATTAATTAACATAAGAAAAAGTCATTACATTGAATTATTTTTTATAGCCAATTGTCCGCACCCGGCATCAATGTCTGTACCCTTACTCCATCGAATGGTAACTGGGAATCGTGCTGATCGTAATTTATTCATAAAAGTTTGAATTTGATTTTGGTTAGGTCTCTGAAATTCTCCATCAATTTCATTATATGGTATAACATTTAGTTTACACCGTTGGATCTCAGTTAGTAAAGTTATTAGTCGATTAGCATCTTCAACAGTATCATTACGTTCTTTTAATAATACATATTCAAAAGTCAGCCACCTTTTCGATGACTCAGTATATTTCTTAGAAGCATCTAACAAATCATCGAGAGAATTTTTTAGTGTAATTGGCATAATTAATGATCTTTGCTCATTAGTTGTTCCGTTGAGACTTATTGCTAATTTGAATTTTTCTTTTTCTTTGGTAAACCTTTTAATTTTATCTATAACCCCAGCAGTAGATATCGTGATTCTTTTAGTGCTCATGTTAATTCCATCTGGACTGTGAAGTAAATGCGCTGCTTTTATTACATTTTTATAATTGAGAAATGGTTCTCCCATGCCCATGAAAACAATATTAGTAATTGGTTTTTTTACCTTTTGACGAATTAAAAGATATTGGTCAAGGATTTCTCCAGAATTTAAATTTTCTTTAAATCCCATTTTTGCAGTGGCGCAAAATTTACAATCTAATGCACAACCAACTTGAGTAGATAAGCATAGTGTTACTCTGTTGCCCTCATTCATTAAAACAGACTCAATTAAAGAACCACTGCGGGTTTTGAATAAAAACTTATTAGTTAATTCAGAATTTGACTTTGTTGATTGAACAAATTCTAAAGGATGAATACAATGATCTAATTTTAAAATATTAATAAATACTTTCGGCAAATTTGTTAAATCATTAAAATCTTTAATATCATTAGAGTACAACCAATTAAATAATTGCTTTGCCCTGAAAGACTCTACTCCATGCTTTTCACATATTTCTTTGAGGTCAGTAAGGTTTTTACCTATAAGTGGAGAATTAACCTTTTTCATGGATTTTTCCTATAATTAAAAAATTAACGTATTTCACTTTCCGAAATTAACTTATCAAAGTAAGTTTCTGCCCGCATATATTTATCACCAAAAATAATAGAGATATAATGTCAAATAATATAAATGATACAGAATTACTTGAACAACTAGTAGATGCAAAGAATAATTTTTTCCTTGAAATTGGAAAAATTGTAATTGGCCAAAAAGGTATTTTAGACCAAATCTTAATTGCCCTACTAACTAAAGGTCATACATTACTCGTGGGAGTACCTGGATTAGCAAAAACACTTTTAATAAAATCTATGGCTGAGATTTGTGACTTAAACTTTAAGAGAATACAGTTCACACCAGACTTAATGCCCAGTGATATAACAGGAACTGAATTAATTGATATCGATCCAGAGACAGAACAACGAAATTTTCGTTTTTATAAAGGCCCAATTTTTGGGAATATCATTCTTGCTGATGAAATAAATAGAACTCCTCCAAAAACACAAGCTGCATTATTAGAAGCCATGCAAGAACATAGAGTAACTGCCGGTGGACACTCCTACAAACTGGATGAACCATTTTTTGTTCTCGCTACACAAAACCCCATTGAGCAAGAAGGTACTTATCCATTACCAGAAGCACAGCTAGATCGTTTTATGTTTCATCTAAATATAAACTATCCTTCTATTCAAGAAGAAGTCTCCATCGTTAATAGGACAACAATTAGTAATAAATACGATGTTAAGAAAGTGTTTTCAAAAAATTCTATAACCAGTTTTCAGGATCTTACTTTAAGAGTACCTATATCTGAAAATGTTGTAACCTACGCTGTAAAACTAGCTTCTTCAACAAGACCTAATGAAGAAACTAGTGATAGTTATGTTAAGCAATGGGTAGAATGGGGAGCAGGTCCTAGAGCTTCTCAATACCTTGCCTTGGGCGCAAAAGCCAAAGCTCTATTAGATGGAAGGCCAACTCCCAGTATTGAAGATATCCAATCGATAGCTCCTGACATCTTAAGACACAGGATACTTCCCAATTTCAATGCAGAAGCCGAAGGTATAAAAGTTGATGATATAGTTAATCATTTGATAAAAAATATAGAGGTCTGATATCCCCCAATTAAATGAAAAGAAAAAATATCTGCAACCTGAGATGGTTGCAATGCTTGATTCAATATCAATGAAAGCAAAATTAGTCGTTGAAGGCTATATCATTGGGCAGCATCGTAGCCCGTACCATGGTTTTAGTGTCGAATTTGCCGAACACAGAAGTTATGAAGCAGGAGATGAGGTTAAGCATATCGATTGGAAACTTTATGGGAAAACTAACAGGCTATATATAAAACGATACGAAGAGGAAACAAATTTACGCGCCCATCTTATTTTAGATACAAGTAAATCCATGTCCTATTCCAGTAATAAAGTAACAAAACTAGAATATGGAAGCTATTTACTTGCAGCCCTTTCATATTTAATGATTAGCCAACAAGATGCTGCTGGTGTAGTTTTGTTTGATGAAAGTATTCGATCTTTTATACCACCAAAATCGACACCCAGCCATTTAAATACATTATTAAATACCTTAGATGTTGAGAAACCAGGAAATGATACAAAAATAGAATCTGTTTTACATGAAATGGCAGAGAGAATTAATAAACGTGGGTTAGTTATAATTATTTCGGACCTACTTGATGAACCTAAAAGTATTTTAAATGGACTAAAACATTTTCGTCACAAAAATCAAGAAGTAATACTATTTCACATACTAGATAGAAATGAATTAGAATTTAATTTTGATAGTAGAACAAAATTTGTAGATATGGAATCTGGGGATGAAATAACTACAGATCCATGGCATATAAAAAATGACTATAAAAATTTAGTTTTAGAATTGCAAAAATTCTATAAAAGCCAATGTAGGTATAATAATATAGACTATGTACCACTTTTCACTGATGATAGCCTTGATAAAGGTCTCAATGAATATTTTAATAAGAGGCAGAAACTAGGATAATAATAATTTAATTCTGCTCAGCTATATCTCGTTTATACCTAATCAACTCTAACTGTCTCTGATATTCTGCCTCATTTTCAAAATCAATACTCTTAACATCTTTAATTTTCTTTTCAGCTTTTCTGTACCAACGTACTGCTAATTCAAAATCTTTAGTAAACCCATCTGAGCCATTAAAGTATTTATCTCCCAAGCCCTCATATGCACTTGCCATGCCTAAGGCTGCTTCAAAATCATCTTCATTTAAATAATAAGCTTCATCGAAGGATTTTTCTGCCTCCTCATAATTTTCCATCTGATTATGTATAACACCTAAATTGAAAAATAAATCGGCTTTGATAATCTTGTCTTCTTCATTTTGAATAGCATCATTAAAAACCTTAATAGATTTCTCTTTATTCCCAAGGTCATAATACATTGAAGCCAGCTCTCTCAGAGCATTACTATTTGAAGGTTCTATTTGGACTGCTTTTTCATAATAAGGAATAACTACTTCACTACCCATCCCACACCTTAGTAGTATTTGTCCTGCTGAAAAGTTGGAGTTAAACCCTTCAGGGTCTTTTTCCACAGCTGTTTTAATGAATTTCATTGCATTATCTTTATCATCCAAGTCAAGATAACACTTAGAAAGAGTTGTATAAGTCTGAGGGTCATTAGGATTTATGATTGAAGCACTTATAAAATACTCAATTGCTTCACCTAAATATATTTTCCTATTGTCAGGGTCTTCTTGGATTTCTTTAAATTTCTCAACACCTTTATTAAATTCTTCTGCCCAATAATATTGAGTGTAATTATTTACTTGGTCTGAAACAGGAAGAAAAACAGCTCTTATTTCAACTTTCTTATTTGCATCAATAGTCAAAGCTTTCTGGAACATATCATACATTTCTTGCCAATGTCCATTTCGAGCATGTACCTCAATTGCATATACTATCGGTATCTCAGGGTTGTCAGGCTCTACAGCCATAGCTTTTGGTAGCCATTCTTCAGCCTTTGACCATTCAGATTGCTGTATTGCCAATTTGGCTGTTGTATATTCTTGACTAGAGCATGCCATGATATAAAATCCAAGCATAGTTAAAATAATAAACTTTACTCTAGCTTTAATTAATTTAAACATAAATAAATAACCTCATTTTTTAAAAACTAACTTTAGAAATTTAATTGATTTATAAAAATTGAAAAAGTAAATCAATTTAATTTAATTAATTTGGAGAACCCTTTCTTCTACATCTTCAATTTTTATATCAAGCAATTTTTTAACTCCAAAATCTTCAATACAGAATGATGCCAGAGCAGACCCTCTTAGCATTGCATCTAGTGGAGCTAATCCATCAGCCAAACCGGATACAAAACCACCCCCAAATACATCTCCAGCTCCAGTAGGGTCGTAGACGTGCTGGACGGGGTATACACCAACTGAGATATCCTCTGTTTTTGAAATATACCTAGCCCCTTTACTGCCAAGCTTAACAATAATTTTATCTGGCCCCATAGATAAAATCTTTTTTGAAGATTCTTCTATATCCTTACTTTTGGTGAGCAAGGATAACTCACTTTCATTAATTAATAGAATGTTTGTTTTAGAAATTATTTTATTTAGCTCATCAGGAGTAGTGTCTATCCAAAGATTCATGGTATCTGTAATAACAGTAGGATTGTTATCACATTGGTCAAGTACACTAAGTTGTAAACTTGGATGAATATTTGCTAAAAATAACCATGACGCATTTTTATTATTATCATGAATAATTGGATTGAAACTTTCAAAAACACCTAAGTCTGTAAAAAGAGTATCTCTATCATCACCATTATCATGATATTTCCCCCCCCATTTAAAAGTTCCTCCTTCTTTTTTTTCAATATCATCAATATTCTCGGAAAAATTTTCAAAGATTTTAAAACCATTTTGTGGAAAATCATTCCCAACTATTCCAACAGGGATAGCATCCCCGAATAGACCTGAAGCAATGGTTGCATAGGTAGCAGAACCACCTAATAAATTTTCTGCTTTACCATATTTTGTTTCTATCGTATCTAATGCAATTGACCCGAGGATCAATACTTTATCTGTTTTTTTCATTTTAATTATTTTGGTTTTTTGTTTGTAAAATTAGATTAATATAAAAAATGAACTAAAATCTATTTTCAAATATAACTTGTAAAGAAGTGTACTTCTAAAATAACTTTTTCTATCATGCCATCTAAAACATTTGCAATAATTACCGATATTCATTCAAATATATCCGCATTGAATAATGCTGTTGAGATAATTCAAAACAGAGACAATGTTGACCAGATAATTTGTTTAGGAGATTGTTTTTCTCTAGGCCCCGAACCTGAAAAGACATTGAAAAAGCTTAAAGAACTTGATAATTGTATTTTTATTAGAGGCAACCATGACAGGTACATTATTGAAAAGCTTTGGGAGGAAGATCTCCCAACGCTTGAAGGCATGGATCCATATGATCCAGTTTGTAAAGCAATTGTAGAAAATGAAAAATGGACTGCAGAAAAAGTTGGAAAAGAAGGCTTTGAATTTATTAGGAAAATGGTTATTTCGCACCGAGAGACCATTGGAAAAACATTAGTGGAATTTACACACGCATGGTATCAAAGAGATGACCACCCACCATCGATGGATGAAGCTTTAAATTGGAAAAAGCATCTTAATAATGCTATGAATAATATTGATAATTATATTTTTATACATGGCCATGTACATATCCCTCGTGAAGAGACAGTAGAAAACCTCACAATCTATTGCCAAGGTGCAACAGGGCTCCCTTTTGATAAAAACACAAAAGGATCTGTAGCTTTTCTAGAGGTTGGTAATGATGTGAAATGGGAAGTGATTAGATTTGATTATGATAAAGAACTAATTATGAATCGTTTAGAAGAGCGAAAAACTCCGTTTTATTCCCATTTGAAAAACACTGTTAAATACGCTTCCATAGGCAATAATTAAAAATTTTCTATTAATTTAAAAATGATCTATTTCGATCACAGTGCTACAACACCAATACGCCCTGAAGTATTAGAGCAAATGAATATCGTAAATCGAGATTATTTTGCTAACCCTTCAAGCATTTATAAAACAGGTCGAAAATCAAGAAGTTTAATTGAAAAGGCTAGATTTCAAATTGCAGCTGCAATTGGTGCAAAAAGTGAGCAAATTTATTTTTCAAGCGGAGGTACAGAAGCAAATAACCAAGTATTATGGACGATTGCAAACCAAAAAAATAAACATGTTATTATTTCATCTGTTGAACATCCAGCAATAACTAAAGTATTAGAAAAAATTAAACCTTATGGTGTTGAAACTTCTACTATTCCCGTAGATGACAAAGGGATAGTTCTTACAAATGAGTTAATGAATCTTATTAGACCTAATACTGGGCTAATCAGCATAATGCTCGCAAATAATGAAATTGGTTCAATTCAACCCATTAAAGAAATAATAAAAAAGATATCCAACCATAACATACCTCTGCATACAGATGCAGTTCAAGCGCTCGGTAAAATTGAAATAGATGTCAATGAACTTGGAATTGATTATTTAAGTTTATCCGCTCATAAATTTTATGGCCCTAAAGGAGTAGGGGCCTTATTTGTTAATAAGGACAATAACATTAAACCCTTTATTATTGGTGGTGATCAAGAAAATGGACTCAGAGGTGGAACTGAGAATATTGCTGGTATTGTAGGAATGGGATTAGCTGCTGAATTAGCTATAAAGGACCAAAATACATGTGTCGCAAAATTAAAAAAACTTG
Organism: uncultured Fidelibacterota bacterium; assembly: GCA_902559415.1. GTDB lineage: Bacteria > Fidelibacterota > Marinisomatia > Marinisomatales > UBA1611 > TMED80. Next base: position 3,326 of record CACEHW010000013.1, on the reverse strand, counting down.
AAAAACATTTTTTAAATAATTTGAAAGAGCACATACCATCCGCAAAACATAATAAGACAAATAATTTACCAGGTCTAATTAGTATTTCGTTTCCTGGAAATAAATCCAATATCTTAATGGCTAAACTTGATAGAGCAAGCATCGCCGTTTCAAATGGTTCTGCATGTAATACTGGCAATATAAAACCTTCAAAAGTTCTTAAAGCTATAGGATTAGATGACAATATTAATCTTTCGACACTAAGAATAAGTTTTGGTAAAGATAATACAATTGATGAAGTAGATTTTTTAATAAAAACCCTTATAGAAATTCTATGAAAGAAACCATTATTATTGGAATGAGTGGAGGAGTTGATAGTGCTGTATCAGCAGCGTTATTGGTTGAAAAAGGCTATAATGTTGAAGCTGTTTTTATGAAGAACTGGGATGAAGAGGATACAGAATTTTGTACAGCAGCAGAAGATTATAAGGATGCTTTACAAGTCTGTGAAAAGCTAGATATTCCTTTAAGATCTATCGATTTAACTGAGGAATATTGGGAAAAAGTATTCAAAGTATTTTTAGAAGAATGTGAATCTGGGCGAACTCCTAACCCGGATGTGCTGTGTAATAAAGAAATTAAGTTTAAGGCATTCTTAGATGCTGCAAAAGAAATGGGAGCCGAAAAAATTGCAACAGGACATTACGCAATGATTGATTATAAAGATGGTCTTTACCGACTCAAACGTGGGAAGGATATTAATAAGGATCAAAGCTACTTTCTATGTAGGTTAGATCAATACCAAATTTCAAAAAGTATTTTCCCTATTGGTAAGCTAAATAAAGACTATGTACGCAAACAAGCTGATAAACTAGATTTTCTTAACTTTGATAAAAAAGACAGTACGGGTATTTGTTTTATCGGTGAAAGAAATTACAAAAATTTTCTTAAAAAATTTTTCGATATCAAGCCGGGTGAAATCATTAAAGAGAGTGGTGAAATTATTGGAGAACACGAAGGTCTTATGTACTACACATATGGACAACGCCAAGGCTTAGGTATTGGAGGTGGCTTTGGAAGAAAAGAGGCTCCCTGGTATGTTTCTGATAAGATTATAGATGAGAATAAATTAGTTGTTGTCCAAGGACAAGATCATAGATCTTTGTATCATAAACATGTAAAAGCATCAAAGGTGAATTGGATTTCTGGGTCTCCACCAGATAGCAATGCTGATATCACAGCTAAAATAAGATATAGATCCTTAGATACCTCTTGCAAAATAAATTATGACACTCAAAATGTTTTTATAGAATTTGAAATCCCAAAGTTTGCTGTTGCTCCTGGACAGTCCATTGTTTTTTACGATCAAGACATTTGCATTGGTGGGGGATTTATTGAAAGCCGTGCAAATAAAAATATTTTATAAAAAATAAGGAAGTTATTTTTGGAACAAAAATACTTGTATTAAATTATAACAGAATATGAAAAGAAATATTTACATCAACTTGGCCTTGCTTTTATTTATAAATACAATCCAAGCTCAATTAATATCTGATTATGAAAATAGACTAGTCCCAAATAACATTCATGGACAATTAGACTTTAGTAATACACCTTTTTTAAGTCCTGATAGGTTTACTTTTAATCAAGGGTTTTCCATGTCAATGGTCTCTAATGGACCTTATGCCACATCAATTGCTAGCTATTCAAATAATATTACATATTGGGCCAATAACAATCTTAAAATCAACGCAAATTTTCTACTTTACTCACCAATGAATATGATTGGCTCTGAGTATAATAATGGACCTCAATTAGCATTAGATGCTGGTATAACATATAAACCCACTAAAAATTCATACATCCAATTAAATTTCCAGAAACTTCCCAAAAACGGATTATTAAATGGTCTCAATGGTAATTCATTGAACAATAGTTATTTCAATAGACGTTTATTTCAACCTTATTAAATATTTTGTCAACTAAAAAAAATAAAACAGATGGGATTGAAGTAGCTCTAAACTCTGCGATAGCAATCTCTGGCGTAATCCTCCTGGGCTTTCTTTACTCTTTCTCGCAAAACCAACTACATGATGGTGTCGAAATTAAACCAACGATTACATATGACTCTTCTCAACCTATACTAGCTAAAGATATTTATATACAAAACCCTGTTGAAGATATTAAAGTAGAAGTTTTGAATGGGTGCGGAGTATCAGCATTAGCGCTTAAAACAACAGAATTTTTACGAACAAAACAGATAGATGTAATTAACTCTGATAATGCAGATAATCATGACTATAAAAATACTCTGATAATTCAGAGAAATGAAAACGTCAAAAGCTTAAAAAAAATAGTGGAATCTTTTGGAATGTATTTGGGTGATAGCACTCGAATAAAAATAATCCCAGATGAAAGTCTTGGCGTGGATGTTACAATCATTCTTGGAAAAGACTACACCTCTTTTGCAGAATTGAACAATTATATTTCTGCTAAAAACTGATTTGCCTGATCAACCTGCAACAGAAAATCCCTCATCAGATCTAGTTAACACAATCGTTGAATGTGCACTAGAAAAAAAAGCCGAAGGCTTGATTGTTCTCGATGTATTTAAACTTACCACACTTTCTGATCACTTTATTATTTGTTCTGCGAATACAGAACCGCAAATAAAAGCAATATGTGATAATATCCGTAAAGGGACACCAAGCAAACCGTGGCATATCGAAGGCTATGAAAAACTATCTTGGGTTTTATTAGACTATGTAGATGTACTAGTTCACATATTTAAAACAGAAGAACGTGAATATTATAATTTAGAAAAGCTTTGGGATGATGCACCAAAAAAGGAATACAATTATTAAATCAATTATAAAAAATATTAAAAACAATATAATATCTGCTTTAAAGCCTTATAATATTGAAATAACCTTAGACGACTTCAGTCTATCGCCACCAAAGCAGGAATCTTTTGGTGACCTATCTTCAAATATTGCCTTATTAATATCAAAACAAATGAAAGATAATCCGCTAGAGATCGCAGAAAAAATCAAAGCCGAATTATTAAATAATAATATAAAGAATATTGATGCTATAACAGTAACTCCACCAGGATTTATCAACTTTGTCATTAAACAAGATTTCTATCAAAATAATTTAAAATCAATCATCCAAGATGAAGATGATTTTGGAAAAGATTTCAAAGGTAAGGGTAAATCAGCAAATGTCGAATTCGTTAGTGCTAATCCAACTGGTCCATTAACTGTTGGGCATGGAAGAAATGCTGTAATTGGAGATACAGTATCTAATATTTTAGAATGGCATGACTATAAAGTAACTAGAGAATA
>CACEHW010000012.1 GCA_902559415.1 uncultured Fidelibacterota bacterium | reverse complement strand
GTAAGGGAGGAATAATAATATCATCAATATAAGTTCTGGATAGATAGTAATTTGAATTTAAAGATGTAGGGGAAGTGGATTTCATTCTTATCCAAATATTGTCATTTTGAGGTAAAATATCTTCGATATCTAATTCTACTTCTTCCCAACCATCAGTTTGCTCATTGAAACTTTCAATAGTATACCACTCTGATTGACCGACTGAGTACTGAACTTCAAGTAAATTATTTTCAGCCCCATCCGAATCAAGCTTATAAAGGAAACGAATCTTATCATTTTCACAAAGTGTTAGATCTAATCTTTTTGAAGTTATCCAGGTAGAAACATATGGTGTATTTCCATTCCATGTATTTACACTTCCATGATGAACAAAATAATAATTTCCTTCATCATCATTATTACTTATCGAAAATGGATTTGTATACCAATTCACTGACCATCCTTCACAACAATAGTAATTACCTGCATAATAAGACATCCAATGCCATGCAGAAATTTCCCAATTTTCAAAAGGTTCTTCGTGAGTTCCAAGTCTGCTACCAGAACTTTCAATAATACCATCCCATTGAACAGAATAGTTATAATTACCTTCGCTAGTTGACCAATTACTTACATTGGATGGATAATCGCATTGTGCAATTAGATAAGCATTTGAAATAATAAAAACTAATAATATTGGAAAATATTTTCTCATAACAGATTCCTTACAACTAATTTATAATCAAATTCTTTTATGGAGTCAATGTCACATCTACAAATTCCAACCAATAAAATGATGAATAGAGATTTTTTCATACAGACCAAATCTACAAAAATTTACCCTGCGATGTGTGAGCGTCTTATATACCGACCCCAACCCTAATCAAACGGGGTAACCCACTCTGCTTTGGTTGTGTTGAAGCCATAAAGCAATTAGGTGTTTTGTCCTTATTCATCTTTGAATTTCCCCACAGAAATTCCCCAAAACCAGTAAGTGAAACCAATAAACATAACTAGGTCTAATATATCACCATTAGTTTGAGATAATATCTGATATAATTCTCTTATTGACATTAATAACGGTAATACCCAAAAAAATTTTCCATACTTTTTAATCATATAACACTCCTTTTGTGAATTTAAAATTTCACTAATTGATGAATAGATATTTTTTAAAAATCATTACCCTATTCCTCCACTGTTACTCAATGCAATAATTAAATATGTTCCTACAACACCTATTGTATAGCAAGACCCTGTTACGCTTTCTTTTAACCTTAATTTTTTTGTCTCAATAACATATCCTCTTTTAAATAATTTGCCATTCTTTGCGTTTAAAATTGGATTATACCTTTCCTCTATTTTAACAGGGCTTATAAGGTTAAATGCTAAATAAATTATCGGGTTAGGCATAGCTGCTCCCAGAGCAAATGAATATTTTGGCTTAAAGTTTTCTCTTGCAGCATCTATCCCCATTTGATAAAAATCAGTTTCAGATGAATCAGCTTCTACACGACCTAAAAAAACCCCAACCAATAAAACGATGAATAGATATTTTTTCACTTCACCTAAATCTACAAAAGTTATTTTATACTCATTCCAATTTTTCGAAAAACCCCTATGAAGGAATATATTTTTTTAGCGTCAATCTCAATATAGTTCCCTTCTATCGGTTCAGGCATCATAACCCCATCAACTATCTTTCCCTCCCTCCTGCATAATTGAATTCGAATCATGTCATTATATCGTGAATCATCCAATGTGATCAAGAATGACTTATATTTATTCTCTATAATGTGAGCATGCTTATTTTCATATTTAATAAAACCCGGGTAATTCACTCCTAAGTTTGAAGCAATCTTATAATCTCTGATACAATCTCTTAATGCAGATACGAACATCCTTATAGCAATATCTATATCTGCTATTTTATCTTTTATAGATACCAAATTCATTTCAAACCTCCTTTAAAAATTGAGCTGCCCACAAAGACCATTATAGGCAGCTCTCTTTTTGTTATCTAGTTGACATCCAAATCTGAGATCATATCTATTGCATCAAGCTTATCAAGCGCGTCTAACTCTTTTAACAACTGATACTCCTCGCTCTTGAGAACGTAGTAAAGTTCATCGATGTTCACCTTACTACCAGATAATGATGAGGTCCTTTGGAACCATGCCTTTGCACTCTCTCTAGTTTTAAAAGAACTATGATCTAAGATCCCTGACAGTTGACCTTGCTTGTTTATCAGTATCCATTTCTGCTTTTTTATTTCAGATACCTTAGGCTTTGGTGTCGTAACATGGAATTGGTAAACCTCTCCTGATCGGACCTGCTTGAGTTTCCTTGTTTTTTTCCCTGCTATCTCAGTTATCTTATTATCAAGATGTTGAGCTTCTTTTAACAGTTTATCTTTTTTCATGATGTGTTCTCCTTTTTTATTTCATGAGTTAACACATCAGGTAGGTCTATAAACGAAAAAACCGCCATTTCAGGCGGTTCCATTTTTCCTTTTTCAAGGCACATCTCCCGTTTAATGGAACTAACCACCGTAGCTTTTAGGCTCGGTTGGTGGATTTCAATAAAGAAACCGCTCCTGATGATGTTTTAATTTAAGGATAAAAAAGGTTATTTACTAATTTTCCTGCTCATCATATAAATCTGATAAAAACTGTAATTCATTTCGCACTCTGTCATCAAGATAAACAACTTTTATTCTTCTAAAAACATCATCAGTATTATCTTTTATAATTTCAAATGAATGGGTTCTTGAAAAATTATATCTTGATTTATCTAAATTCTTTCCTGCTTTTAAAACTCTATGTCCATAATGATTTTCAAGTTGTCCATTAGGCATCGACATAATGGTAATACATAAAACTGAGCCATCATCTTCAGAATACAAAATAGTGATAAAATATGTTAAACAGGGATAATTAGTATTATCAATACTATAAAAGTGTGGTAGGTGAGCAATATATTCCCTAGCAGTCTCATTATTTTTATTTTCATTTATAAGCATATTATTACAAGAATAACTATTTTGATTTGTACCAATAAAAATAGAATTTTTATAATCACCTATATTCGTTCTACCACCACTAAATGAATGCTTTACAGTTTTTAAATCAATATGAAGCATTGCATCTTTATGTTTAAAAAATAGATCAGAACCAACTGGTGAAGAATTCGGTGACCCCATACTTTTTCCATTAAGCAATGCATAAACGATTCTTTCCGCACCAGTTGAAAAACTCGATATCTCTGTTTGCCACAAGTCTTCCCAATGATGACGAATTTCTTCTTTAGTATTCAGACCATCTAATAATTCATCTTCGAAAGATTTTAGCAAGAAATAAAATTTCTTTAAGTATTTATTTTCGAGTTTTTCAATTTTCAGATTTGTCATTTTATCACTTGGGTTTTATTCAAAAATAATTTTTAAGTTTTAACGCAATTATTCTAGCGAGTTCAACAGGAACTGCATTCCCAATTTGTTTAATCATGTTATTTAGTGACCCTTCGAAAATAAAATTATCCGGGAATGTTTGTAAAATGGCACACTCTCTAGCAGATAATCTCCTTTTTTTATTAATATGAATCTCAGGACTAGTTGCAGTTATAGTATCACTAGGTCTATCCCAATTAGAAATTCTCAGGGATTGTTCAAAAACAATTTCTCGTTCTTCAAGCTCAGTTACATGCTTATCATATTTATCATCAAACCCAAGAATTTCCTTTAGCTTTATCCAATCATCAGGTTTTGGAATTGAGCCAGAGTTGTTATCTTTTCTAAACCAATGTCCAGCTGTATGAGCATAACCAAATATTTCATCTACCTTTTTTGTTGAAATACCTGCTTTGGATCTCCATTCTTTTAAATAATCACAAATATCTGCTTGTTTGACTGGATGTTTTCTTGCCCAGAACTTTTCAGACACATTGGTATAAGCCATATGATTGTAAATAGTACTACCATTTACTTTCTGTGGATTAAGGCTTATCCATAAATCGGCTAAATGTCCAATATGATCAGATGCCTTTTCATGTGGATGTAAACCATACTGCTCTTTTAAGATAGTCTCTAACCTCAGTTTTTCATTATCAGTTTTAAAATCAAATTTATCAAGATCAATATGAGTTTTTTTAGGAAACATATTATGATAGAACTGCTCATCTGAAAGGAATTTATATCTATTTCTTATATCAGCAGAAATTCCAATTATAAAGACTCTTTCCCTCTGTTGAGGAACTCCATAATCAGCCGCATTTAATAATTTATAATCTACGATATACCCTAGCTTTCGGAAATCAGGCATGATGATATCTTCCATGACTTTTCCACCACCAATATTCAAAATACCTTTTACATTTTCAGCAACAAATATTTTTGGTTCTACATGTCTAATAACTCTTAGCATTTCTTTATAAAGATGGTTTCTCTCATCTTTCATACCTTTTCTTATACGATTATTATTAGCGATTGAAAAGCCTTGGCAAGGAAATCCACCAATCACAACATCAGCTTTTTTTGGTATATCCTTATTTTTAATATTTTTTATATCCTGGATGACTAAATGATCACCAATATTTTTTTTATATGTTTTTGCAAAGATTTCATCAATTTCATTTGCCCATATTATATCATAACCTGCATTAATAAAACCAAGGTCCATTCCTCCAGCGCCTGCAAAAAGTGAAATAACTTTTGGTCTGTTATCTATTTGTTTCATTTATTACTATTTAGTAATCTCAATTTATGACTTTTACAGAATGTTTTTCGGAGAAAAATGGTTTTACTACTCCAAAAACTTTTGAAGAACATAGTAAAAATTATAATGGAAAATATGAAACTGGCTATGGTATTTATGTTATTTTTAAAAATAGAAACTTTTCTCATTCCATAAATAAAAGCATCATATCTGATAATGAAATAAAAATTGATTATGAAAATATAAATAAAAAATTATTAAAGTCAGATATCGTTTTAATTGCTATGCCTCAAATGATGTACTCAACAAAGTATGATTTAGAAAACGAAATTTATAAACTTTATCAAAGTGGATTAAAATTTCCTAAAAGGACCTTTTTTGGCAAATTTTTGTTTGTTTTGGAAAATTATAAAAACTTAAAAGTTTCATACAAAAAAATTGATATAAAAACTGCTAGATATGAATATTCAAGATTAATACCATTCCATTTTTGTCTCAGCGTTCAGCCATATAGATGAGGACAATAAATCAGTCCCAATTTTGGTTACCATATTTACGCCTGGAATCACGTTCCCTCTTCTGATGATATTGTAGACCATTTCCATTCCCTTGCTTAGCTTTTTATATGTTTTTATATCACCCACTGTACTCGCTGCATTTAGTGCCAAACCAGTTGCGGCAATTCCCACGCCTTTTATAATTGGTCCAGAGTCGGGCGTCCATCCGCCTTTATACTCTTCTAAATACTCTCTGAAGCCTGTATTTCTCATAACTTGGATCATCATATGCTTTTTAAATAATGTCCACTGTTTTTGAGCCTCCTCCGGATTAAACCTACTCATATAATGAATTAAGTAGGCCATTGAGCATCCCCTTGGCTGCTTGGAGTATTTTTTCGTGCCCATCACCTCTGTCTGATAAAGTCCTGTACTTTTATGAACACAATTATCGTTCATATATTGAAGCCAATTATCAGAAATCTCTTTAGATAAGTTGGCAGAGTTATTTTGATCAAATAACCATAACGAATAGATAATCGCTGCCTGATCCGCGGACCACTTCATATTTGCATTTGGTAAAAGATCTGCGTGATAGTTAGAATATGTCATAGACATACGTAAAAGATGGTTGCTTATTTTCTCATTTAATTCAATATACTTATTACCAGCTATTCTTTGATAAGAGCCCAGGACAATATTTAAATGCTCTAAAAAATATCCAAACTTTCCGAATTTATTTACCTTACTTATATCTTTTCGATAAGGATTAACCTTTGGATGTAGGGACCTTATGACAACTTCATCAATTAAAGATATATACTGTTTATCATGTGGGTTTTTAATCGAAAGATTAACGAGGGACTCAGCCATGTTCGAAAGCGTGGCTATATCCTGGCCCCATCCTTTTTTGATAAACTGCATGATAAATAAATCCTCTGAGGTAAATCCATTAAAGTCTTTTCTAATGAGGAACTCTTTAATAAAGTCGAATCTCGGATATTCAGCCTGCTTACTATTTTTTGATTTAAAAAACCTCTTCAGATTGCTTTCAAGAACATTGTTTAAAACACTCTGTCCAATCATACAAAACCTCCTTTATTTACATTAATTATTTTCCCACGATGTCGAATTGTTTTAGGAACCATATTTGCATTAGCAAGTCTTTCAGCTACCTTTGGGAAAAGGGTGATATTCTCAAATTCAACTGATTTTAAAAGACCTGGCCATACATCATGCAACTTCTCTTTAACCTCTGCGATACTACTTTTATTGCTAAATGAAACCATCACGCAGGCATTACAAGAAACCCCAGCATCAATTAGATAATCTAAAGCTTTAAATGGAAGATCATAACTATCACTTATTGCTCCTGTTAAATTATTATATTCTTTTTTATTTGAGCCCTTGATTGATACACGAACGTGGAGATTCTTAAACCGTGCAAGAGCCAGTGCAAAGTCCCGATCATGTCCAAGCGTCATCCCATTGGTTTCAAGAACAAATACATACTTTGAATCATCTACTAGTTCCAATAGTTCAAATAAATGTTCCTGTCCAAGTGTTCCTTCTGACGCAGAAGCAGAAATTAGTTTATGACCATGTTTATCGGCCTCTTTTGATAAGGCGTTAAACACCTGCTGGGGAGAATAGAATCTCCCCGTTGAGTGCGGTCTTCTTACTGGCTTATCACTAAAGCAAAATTTACACCTTAGGTTACAACCAACTTCTTGGGCAGAGGTTATTCCACCATAGAATCGGAGCGGGCGAGCAAGTCTGGCATACTTTCGTTTATTGCCTCTTACTACTACCCGCTCCGCAGCTCTCGTGAGAGCTATCGGATCATACCCATCTTTATGAGTCGGGTTATTCCGGTTCGCCATATTAATTTTTTTCACTTTTATCACCATACAAAAGTGCGTTTTGAGCTGATGTTATTGCCTTCGTTACGCCTTTAATAGTTTTACCCATAAACGTCATACCACCATTCTTTTCAGCATGGTTCCATTCTACATCTAAAAGGTCCGATAAAAACGCAGACGGTGTATACCTGCTCTCCACTGATTTTGTAGCATTATGAAGGCGCTTCAATGCCTTAGACTTATCTTTGTCTCCGAGCTTTGCCTTTTCAACAGAATCCTGGAGCATATCGATTGTCTCATCGTATGCTTCTGTATCTACCGGATGTGGGCGACCATCTTTACCACCAACAGCAAAAGCAAATCTGGAAGGATCTTCAAACCTTGAAGAATCACCGTGAATAACTTCACTTGTAAGTGCCAAAGCCTTTAACGTTCTTGGCCCCACACCTTTCATCATTAAAAGATCTTCAAAATTATTAATCTCTCTGTTGTAGGCTACTTGGAGTACTGAACCTAAGCGTTTCATATTAAGGTCCTGTTCTTGAATATCATGTCTATCAGGTAGGGATACGCCCTTATACATATCAATAACATCCTTGGGTTTTTCTTTTGCTAAGCTCACTATGTTAGACCTTGCAAAGTCAGCTCGTTTGTCAGCAAGGTTGAGAATTTCTCCTCCACGATGTCCTACAATCCCTGTATGAGGATCATCAACAAAAGATCGCACAGATGGTGAATGCCAGTGATAGCGCCTCGCCCTTCGATTTCCTGTATTCATACCCTGTGTTATACCTGTCCACTCTCCTTCATCAGAGACAACAAAGTATTGCTGGTAGAGGTTATACCCATCTTGAATTGCATTATTATCAACCCTTCTTGTAAGCTCACAAGCTTTGACCAATTCATCGCCTTTTAGACCGTGTCTATTTGAAACACTACGAATCTGTTTTGGAGCATTCCAGGCATACCTACCTTTTCCACCAAGGATGTAAATACCAAGATCAGTGGCCATTGGATTTATTCTTCTTTTTAACGACCCTAATACTGTTGCGGTTACTCCTGAAGAGTTCCACTGCATTCCCATAACAGCTCCAAGTGCTTGAAACCAGTTTGGATCGGACAGTCTGGTAAGAACTTCAGACTTTCCATAGTTTTGTGCGACAGACTCAATTATAGCTGAGCCAAGCTTACCCATTCTACTTGTAAGCCACTTAGGCATCTTGCCAAAATGTAATGGCATGCCCATCATTCCTGAATTAATCATATTATACTCCTATTGGTTGTTTTATTGTTTCTTGTTTTGGCGAACCTTGAAATCAACCCAACCTGGAGACGATCACGTATTTAATTCAATATTTTTACTTTATTCCTACACATCAATTGTTTTATCTGCCTTACTGTTAACATTATTTTTTTGATATCTGAGACCTTTAATTAATCCTAATCCAATTAACCTATTTATCATTGCATATTTTGAAACCTTAAAGTTCCCCTGCTTAATTATTTTTGAAGCAAAGTTCAACGCTCGCTTTCTTTTACTCCCACGCCCAATCAACCTAAAAATAAAATTGTCTTTTAAAAATAAACGCGAATTTCGTATTTGGTAAAACGCTTCCTTTACGTTGGGTTCAGGCATTAGCAGACATGCTGCAAAAATATCAGCTTCTTTTTCGACAATATTATCATTACTTATAGAGTCAAAATCACATTCAGTCATTTTATTCTTATCCATTTTCGGTACATGTAATACAATATGACCTAACTCATGAGCTATCGTAAAATTCTCCATCCCCTCATTAATTTTGACATCCGCATTTACCTCCACTACTTTTCTATCAACTTGAAGCGCTCCATATATATTTAAAGCATATTTATCATTCACATAATCAACACTGAAACCCTTGAACTCCAACACATCTATAGGATCAACTGGTGTCTTAATTGAACTGTTCTTTGCTTCACAGTAAGAACTAAGCAGCTCGTTAGCTTTGAATTCTATATCTTTAATCATTAACATGGCTTTTAATTATTTCCGTCACTCATCTTTTTAATTTGCTTAGTTATTTTTTTAAGTTGATCATCTGTTAATCCTGCAGCTGATCTAAAAAGCACAGCCGCCATTTCTGATTTCTCTGAAAGCATGTCTTCAACAACATCATCAAGTTTTGAAGCCTTTGCCAATAATGTGTCTTTATCGTAATTAAGAGCTTTAGCGATTTTTATTAAAGTATCTTTCTTAGCCTCTACTCTCCCTTTTTCAATATGTGAAATTGCTACATGGGTGACGCCCACCTGCGCAGCAAATTCTCTTAATTTTAAATTTTTATTTTTCCTCTCTTGATTAATTAATAGACCAAGTTTCACCCATTTTTTATTTTCTTTTTTTTTCATAAATAACTTAAGTTTGTTATTATTTGTTAATTGATACTTACCAAAGTTAATCTGTTAATTACCAATTACCAAATGTTTTTTTAAATTTTTTATTTAAATAGGTCCTATTATGTCAAAAGAAACCACTATAGCAGATAATTATAAAAACAGGGTTTTTCCGACAATTGAACAAATGGATGGTGAGGATTGGGATGGGATAACCTACTCATCCGATCATATATCTTTGTCCAAGTATTTAAATAAACAAAATGTTCTAGATGAAAAATGGCTTATTTATGTCAGGCCCCACTTAGAAGGACTTAGACCAGATTTTATTTTACTTCACCCTATCAAAGGAATGTTGATTATAGAAATACTTAGATGGAGTGATGAACAATTAAAAAAATCTGAAATTATTGATTCTGAGGATAATAAGAATCGCAGTATTTACAAAATTGATAATAGAAAGGTAACAAAACCTGGTAGCGATGTAATATCATTGAGAAAAAACATTTTAGAAAATCACCTAACCCCAATTAATGAATTTTTAAATAGCTTAAAAGAAAATTTCAAAAATGGGAAATATAATTTATTTAAAAGAAATTGTGCTATCCGCGTTGGATACTTCTATTCAAATGTTTCAAAAGAAAAAAATATCGAACAGCATTATAAAGAATTGAAAATAAAACAAAATATTTTTCATATTTGCAAAAAACATGTTGAAGAAGAGTCAAACATAAATGAAATGATAAGTGATTATGATAAAAAAAGAAATGTTGATAGCCACATTAGTCAATATTGGAAAGCTGGACTTTTAGATGAAATTAAAACCATACTAACCCCAAGCCTTCATAAAGTTGAGCATGGGCAAAGTATTAATTTTAGCAGTGAACAAAAAAAACACATTGACCCTAAACCTGCTACAAAAACATTTTTATTAGGTACTGCTGGATCAGGTAAATCTTTAATCATTGGCCAAAGAGCTGCAAGGTTAGCATCAGAAAAAAAATCAGTACTAATTTTAACTTTCAATATTACATTGAAAAAATATCTTCTTGAACAGATTGGTCGTGCACAAATTGAGTTCAAGTATCAATATATTGTGATTAAACATTTTCATGATTTAGCGAGAGGTTTAAAAAATAAATACAAGAGGGAACCACAGGAAGTAGAAAAAGATAATTATTTTAATAAAATAATACCAGAATTCTGGATAGAATTCCTTAAAAATAGGAACAATCATTTACATGATAAATATGATGCAATATTAATTGATGAGGCACAAGACTATACTGATGAGATGTATAATATGCTGAAATATTTCAAAAAAAATGCCGATTGTGAAATGCTTGTTGTATTTGATAAAAAACAAAACGTCTATAATAGAAAACTATCATTTACTAAAAATAGAACAATTCATAGCCTCACAAAGAGTCATCGAATACCCGAGATATTGATTCCTGTAGTAAATGAGTTTGCTAAACTTTATAATTTGGAAGATTCTCATAGTATACCAATAGATTTAGGAAATCAGCAAATAATACCATGGTTTAAAAATGAAATAATCTGGATTGAATTAGAAAAAATAGATAGAAATGATAAAAGAGATGATGATCCACCTGATGATAAAATAACCTGTAAATATTGTAAAATTGAAAAAATACCATTTGGAGAGATTTTAAAAAAATGGGAAGAAAAAGTTTCTGCAGATGATGAACTATCTCCATTAATGTTTTTAAAAGATAATTACAAAGAAATAATTATTATTAACTTGCAAAATATTAACAACGTTTATGAACTGAAAAAATTGATAGAAATTGATGATGAAAATAAATCTTACAAAAGAGATTTTTACAAAGAAATATATTACCTTATTAGAGAGCAAGTAAGATGCAATAAGTGTGAAAAATTAAACCTGGCGTGTTTTGATCAAATACATAAAAGGATAATCCAACTAAAAGTGGAAGGAAATAATGAACAAGATATTGCAATAATGATTCCTTATAGATGGGAAGTTGAACAGCTTAGTAAATATTTAGAAAGTAAAAAGTTGAAAACAATATGCGTCAACACAAGAAATGAGAAGGTAAAATTTGATAGGTTTGATCGTCGCATTAAAATAAGTACCATCCACAGTTTTAAAGGCTATGAACTAAGTAATATTATCGTATTAACTGAACATAATAATTCAAATCTTTTTAACCCCGAAATCATTTACACCTCTTTAACAAGGTCCACAAATAAATTAGTTTTTATAAACCGTAATGAAGATTATTCTAAATTTGGAGATTACCTGAATGAGTATAAAAACTCTTTTAATACTTAAGTAGTTAATATTAATAAATGATGGTGCTTAATATATTCAAGTAGCTTGGTTCTGATATCTATACACCATAATAAAAAATCTTGATCAGTCATTGATTTGACCTCACCAAAAGTTATGTTCAGATCTGAATCAATGATCGGATTTATTAGATAAGGAATTTTTGTTTTAGATGCGTTCAATATCGTATTTACCGTTCTTATTTTTTGCATACTCGTATGTTATTTCTGACAAACAAACTATTAATTGATATTCCGAAATCTTATCATCCAGAATTAACTTCAATTTTAATTCATTGAATATTTCATCAGTAATTATCATAACATCTTCTCATCAAATCTTGGATTTTTCCACCGCTCTCTCCACTTAACAAGAACCCTTTCTGCTTCCTCTTCAGTCATTGAATATCCTTCATCTGCCATTCCAATAAAATATTTAATATAATCGTTATTCCCTCGCCATCAAAATCTAAAATACTCACTAAAACCTTATCACTTTGAGCACAAAGTAAACTTATAGTAATAACTGTAATAATAAATATATTTCTCATTTCTTTATGTTTATATATTAAAGTTTCACATTAAATAAAATTTTTAAAAGTAATTATAAATTATTATATCCGTACTCATCTTTTTCATCTTCTCGATTAAAAATTTCTAATATATTTACTAGTAATTCAATAGTACCAATGATAAACCGCCAAAAATATTTACTTCTTTGTTTTTTTACTATTTTCTCTTCTTTTTCTTTTTCAAGGTTTTCCGCTTGTTTCTGGAGACGAAGTGTCTCTTTATTTTTTTTATCTATATATGCTTCCATCTTGGTATTTGTTTCGTCAACTAATTGCTCTACTAAAGATTCTATACCAATAGTATATAATTCATTTTTTTTACTTATTTGACCATCTATTGAAGCAGTATTAATCACAGAACCATCTACTATATCAACCATCTGAATAGTAGCAAATATTCCGTAATAATCATTAATGCCGTTAAATGTACCAACAATAAGATAATCCGCGTTAGATATACCACTGAATGAAACTGGCTCACCATCGGTAAGTCCTGAACTTTGAAGTTTCCATTCTTCCATTATCTGATTTACATCTCCACGCTCTGCTACCTCGAAACCAGCTATGGATAATTCTTTTTCTAATTTATTTGAAAAATTGCGTGAGTAAAAACGGTTCGGACCTTCAATTTTAGATACTGCTATTCTACCTAGGTCATTAGAAAGCAAAAGTATGGGGGTTAATAAAAAAAGGACCTTATTCATTTAATTAGTAAGTAATTGACAAATTATCTATATAACCACTTCCTAATGCTGTATGTTTTGCGATTATTTGAATTTGTACTTGTCCTGATGTTGTTATAGAATGATTTATTGATTCTGTCCCGTAAGGTATTACTTCATTAAAAATAACTTCACCGCCAATTCTAACTTCAAGGTCAAATGCCCAATATCCAAATGCATACATTTCAAAATTCATCCCTTCTTCAACGTAAACAGACTTTGTCATAACTGCATTTGTACCATTTTGATCATTAGGAAAATATACATAACCACATGGAGCTGCCTCACAATAGTTACCACTATTTGAAAGCCCCCAATTAAACCCAGATAGACTCCAGTCGGATAAGTTTGAAAAATCTTCAAAAAATTCATCTATATAAAATAATGAAGTACTTACCGTTTCTTCTCCACCATTTGAAGTTATTACAATATTTCCACTGGATTGTCCTGAAGAGGCATTATTGGGGTCTATTGTGATAGTGATATCATCTTCCTCACTTTGAGTAGTTCCTTGAGTGGGATATACTGATAACCAAGCTATGTTTTCAGATATTGACCAAACTAATTCGCCTTCTCCTCCGTTGCTAATGCTTAATTCCCCTACTAGATTATCTCTATTAAAGTTTAATTGCGAGTCTGATAAAGTTAACAGAGGCGGATATGGTACATACATCTGCAACTCAAGTGATTGAGTGTTTTCTCCATAGCTGACTATTATATCTGAACTATAGTTTCCGCCACTTAATCCATCTCTATTCACAAGGCCCTCAATTGTATAAGGATTACTGCTTAACTCACCTTCATTATCTGAAAGAATTTCTATCCAAGATGCTCCGCTATTAATTGTCCAAGGAAGGATACCTGATCCAATGTTTTGAATGGACAAAGAAAATGCATTTAAAGATGCACCTAAATCAATTGTTTGTTCTGAAATACTTAATATTGGTAACACATCAAATGAGATATTAACAATAGCTTCACCTCCATTTGAGTTAAGGATAAGATTATAGCTATAGTTACCTTCATAAAAGGCTGATCGATCTACTGAAATAGTAATGGTTTGACTTTCTATAATTTGCCCAGAAAGTTGACTAATTGATAAAAACTCTTGTTCACCTTCCATGCTCCAAGATAAAATATCATCACCACTATTTATGATGTTAAATGTTAATTGTTCTTGATCTAAGCCAAAATCTAGAGCTTGAGTCGACAATTGCAGTGAGGCTGGAAATGGCGAATATATATTGCAATCCAAGGAGGATGTCTTATTAGAATGATTTATAGTAATAACCGAAAAGCTATATCCATATACTAGATTAGATGTATCAGCATAAGCATAGATAGTTAAAGTATCAGCTGAAATGATTCCACTATAATGTGATAAGGTTATCCAATCACTATTTTCTTCAATAGAAAACTCTAGGTTTCCTCCACCTGGATTACAAAGTTTTATCTCTGCAGTGGGCTCATTAAAATCAAATAGTATTTCGTTAGTTAAAATCTGTAAAACTGGCTCAACCATAACATTTAAACCGATAGTCTTGTTTCCAGCATTAGAATTAATTAAAAATGAAAGATTAGATATCCCTTCATTCAATAAATGTTTATTTATGCTCAATTGGATAGTTGCGCTATCTTTTGGACTTATCGAACCATTTTCAGGAAAACTAGTTAATGATTCATTATTATTATCAATAGTCCAATCTAAAATCCTTACACCATCGTTTATGATTTTAAAATAAATATTGGATTCCAATGGCGAGACTGAAAAAACTGAATCTGATATAATTAAGAAAGGTGAATCCTTGGAAAGCGATATTGAATATGTTTTATCCTCACTTGGCTCGATGTAAATACTATCTATGCCAATTAAAAAACTATCTTTAGTAGTAATAATCTCGTGTTCACCATGAATAATGTTAGAAAATGAATAATATCCGTCAGAGTTAGATACTGTGGTGTCGGTACCTTTTAAAACAATTGAGGCGTTTGAAATTAAATCATTGTTTCTATCATTGGACACAGTACCACTCAAACTTGAAAACTCATAATCTGGATTTGTTGGGTCAAGAATATTATCTTTTGTTGGAACAACCTCTTCACACCCTAGAAAAAACGATAATACGAAGAAATTCGAAAAGAGAATAAATTTTTTCATTTTAATTATCTTAAAACACCATTTTAAACTAATTACAAATATCAATATTCATATTTTGCGATAACTTTTTAAGTGCGTTAAGCCCTGCTTTTTCCTTTGAGTTAAAATCTGCACCTTTTGAATCCTTGAAAGTTGAATTTAGAACTTCTTCGGAGGTTTTATTATTTATAAGACTTATTGAGCCAGTAGCATAAACAAAATATGGATAATTTTCTCCTAAGCGTTTTGCTCTTTCTTCAGTTTGAATATTGAGTCTCAATATTATATCAGCTTTCCTCTTTGCTTCAACAAAAGTACTTGAGTAATTATCTTCAAAACACTCTTTGAGCGAGCTAAACACGCTTGAATTCTTAACTTTATCACCTAGGTTGGTAACATTCCCATCAAAATAGATTTTAGCAGGTTTAAGGCTTATATCGAGTGAATATTCTTTTGGGATAACTTGAACAATTTTTTGAGCATTACCACTCATCATATTTTCATAGTCTAAAGTAAAAATAAGAGAATGATTCCCAGATGGGACATTTAATCTACTTAATTGATATTCTGCCTTACCTTTCTTATCTGTAATTATAAATTCATCACTCTTATCATCATTTAGTCTAACATTAATTCTAAGATTTGATACTTTTGATTCACTAGTTTTACTATTTACATTAATAATTACTTTTTTATTATCATCTATAAAGGTCATAACACCAACAGATGAAGGCGAAAAGGTCATCTCAATGTCTTCATTATATTTTCTGATCATTTTTTCGGCCAAAAGTATAGCATTATCTTTTTGACCCCTACTGAATGGGTCCTCTAACGTTGGGAACAAATCAATAAAAGGATTTATAGCTTCGATCGCTAAAGATATATTTGAAAGAGAATTACTAGACATATCACCAAAAGATTGGTTTAAAAGGTTTTCTGCCTTTGATAAAGCTTCATCTTTTTTTCTCTTTATTTTTGAGAAATATCTACTTTTATCTAACCTAGCTAGAACATATTGCCTTTTATTGTCCTGATAACTATCTACATTTTCTACATATTCCAAACTAGCATCTACTCTAGTTTCTATAATTGATTTAGAGTATTCATCAAAATCATTATTGGTAGCTTGCATAACATCAGTTAGTGTTGACCTTATATTAACTTTTAACTGCTCTGCAATCTCAGAAAAAGCTCTTTGTCTAGCTATTTGCCTAGGGTCATCTCTTTTTAAGTCCGATACGCCAACGCCATACCAAAAAGAATCATCTGCAGGTTGTCGAGAAATCCAATCAGGTTTATTTGCATCTGAATTATTCAAGCCAGGGTTTGAGCTACAAGAAGCAAAAAATAAATAAAATATAAAAATAGATGTATTTTTGAACATAATTATTAAAATAAAAAAGGCACGTATTTAGTATAAGTAAACACGTGCCTTAATAGTTTGGACTATACCAAAAAAACTATTCTCTTGGTGCTACGCCAGTTCTTCCTTCAAGCTTATCAATTTCAGCATCTAAACGGCTGAAGGCATCTCTAGCCTCTAACTCACTTCTATATGCGTTTGCTTTACTAGCAGAAGCTTTTGCTGCTGCCTTGGCTGCTTTTGCTGCTGCCTTGGCATCATAAGATACCAATACAAAGACTCTGCCGTTACGAACATCTGTCTCTTCAATTAGTGAATACTCTAAAGACATATTAACAACGTTTCCACTAATGTATTCTGTGAACTCGCTTGCCTCTGCATCCATACCTATACCAGAAGCTTTTTGAAAATCATTTAGTTTTGATTTTACTTGTGTTTGGATCTGTCTTGCTAATTCATCTCTAGCTCTTGATGTAGCAATTTTTTTAGAAAGACTTAACTGAGGTCTCATCGCATCTCCAACAGCATAAAATTTATTTTTATCCTTCGGAGGATTTAAGTACCATTTTGGCACGTCACTTTTTGAGTGAGGTCTAGTTGAACCACAACCAACTATTAGTAAAATTATTGATGTACATAGCAGTAGTTTTCTCATTTTTTATCTCCTTTTAAGCAATTTAATGTAATAAATAATGGGTATTATAATGTTGTACTATTTTAATTCGAATAATGTTCAGATATTTTTTTCATTAACTTTTTTGGTAATTTTTGTGCAGCAAGCATATGTAGTTCACTTTTAGATGGTGCAAATTCTTCTTTATACCTACAAAGATTTTTATATTTGCTACTTAAAGCCCTTTTATCCCCCTTATAAGTAGCCCACTCATGAAAAAACTTTGAATTTGTTTTAACTGTATTTGAATAAATTAATTGGCCACTATTAACATCAGTAATTTGGTAGGTTAAGCTCAAATTTGATTCAGCACTTTTTTTAAAATAATTTACAGTTGCATAAACATTCTCTTTCAATTCACTTGTCTTTTCTTCTCCATTATCATCTAAATATTTTGTTTTACTTACAACTACATTCTTTTCTTGCACTATATCCTTAGTAACAATTTTTTCAGGTGGTCTATGTGTCGTTACTAAGGAAGCACTTAATATATGATTGGCAGCTGATAGCTCCCCTATTTCTCCTATTTGATTATCATTAACCATTCCAGAAAGCTGTAATCTTTGTTCTTCTAAAATCGAAACCATTTGATCCCGTGTAATAATTTTTAAAAACTCCTTGGATTTTTTGCTTTGGACCATCATTAATTGATCCCGAATATAATTTACCAGATTTTGTTTCCCTTCAAATGGTCGAATTAGTAGAGTTATTAATGCTGCGGCTCTAGCCTCCTCATACATTTGTTTGGAATTCTTATAACTAGAAACAAATTCTTGTGCTGACATAAATTCATTTGCCGCATTTTTTTGGCTCTGTTTATCTCTTTTTTTACGATACTCTAATCCTCTTTTATAATGATACTCTGCAGCTAGTGGACCTAAACGATTTAATTCCTCACTATAATCTTGCGGCAGTAGGTTTAAGCCATAGCTCATAGTTATTGACTGAATAGATTCTAGCTCTTCGCTTAAATTTTTTAGTTCATCATATACATAATATAATTTTGGCCACTTTGAATCACTCTCTATTTTTTCAAAGTTTTTAATTTTTGTTTTATTTAATTCTAGAGCTGATTCATAAGACTTTTCAAATAAGTACAACGCCTTTTTATTATTTGCATTTTGTTTTAAAGATTTTGATGAATAAATAGCAGCCTTATAGAAGTTTCGTTGTTTGTGATAATTTTTTGCAGATTTATATTCATTAAACCCCTTTATGAACAATCCACATGAAGAAAAAACTGTTATTGTTAAAAATAGTAAAAAATACTTTTTCACTTTATTTAAGCAAAACCATTTTCTTTATTTGAATAAAATCTTTTGCCTGTAATGCGTAGAAATACATCCCAGCACTAACAGGTTGTCCAGACTTGTTTGTAGCATTCCAAATAATCGATTTATATCCTGGTGATAATACATCATGAACTAGAGTAGTGACCTCTCTGCCCATTATGTCATAAATCTTTAAACTCACAAAGCCTTCATCAGGCAAGCCAAAATCAATTCTGGTTTGAGGGTTAAATGGATTTGGATAGTTAGCATAAAGGACAAAGTCATCTGGAAGATTGTCTATCTTTTTTGACCTTGTCATTTGACCATGTAAATCACCATTTGTATCCATGCCTTTGTAACTAACAGATACTTGTGCATTTTTACCGATGATTTGAATTGGAATGGCTAGCTTTTTTGTATTCGGTGTAGCCATAATTGTATAAATACCATTTTCGCTAGACCTCTCAGTTAAAAATAAATCATTCTCATGATTTTCATCTGATGAATTAATAACTACATTTCCTGGTTGATAGCTAATCTGAACCTGGTATGCAGACAGTCCATTTGGTATATCAATAAATATTGAATCATGAACCATCTCTATGTTAGAAATTGAGCCTTCATCTGCTAAAGTTTGAAAACTCGTAGGATTATTCGCAAAATACCAATTCCACATCATAGCAAACCCTACAATGTCTTCAATATTGTAGATATTATCTACTTCTACAAAAACGTTAGGGATATCCCCAATGAATGGCCCTAATTCATAATTATAATCGTCAGTATCTAAACCAATAACAAACTGAGCAAGGTCCTCAACACTAATAGTCTTATCATCATTATAATCTGCTAACATTTGCGTTGCATAGTTGGCAATATAGTCACCTCCACCATCACCATTCATATCTCCATCCAAGTTATATCCGTATATATTTGTAATATTATCACTAATTGAGATATAAATAGAGTCATTGGTTACGGTTCCTTGCTCAAATAACAGTGAGATAGAATTAGTAGAATCGATATAAGATACTCTTGGCTCTTCTTGCAAACCAGTAAGACTTGAAATAGTAATATTCTCAATTGTAACGGTCGATGTATCTAATGCTTGAGATAAACTAATTATTACTTCTTTTTCATTCCAATTCAACGTTCCCATGGATGGTAAAATATTTTCAACAATCGGATAGGAGATTAATATCTGCAAATTTTCAACTATGGATGTATCAGACAAACCAACACCATCAAAAGCAATGATTCTTAATTGAAGATTATCCGTTGGGTCATTAGGAACGAACCAATCGTACGAACCGATATCTGGTTCATTTTCAACAATATTTATCCAATCTTGATTGAGTGGCCTGTAATCAATTTTTACATGCTCTGAAGCAACATTATCCGAGCTAGTCCAAGAAAGCTGGATAACCTCAGCTATATAAACAACGGAATCATTGAAAGATGCACTTAGTGCAACCTCTGGTGGAGTATTGTCTTGTACAATAATTTGTGCTGAATAATCAGTGCTAGAGTTCCCTTCAAAATCATTTATAGTTAGTTTGACTCTACCAGTTGCGGTAACACCATTTAATGAAAATGACTGAGAAAACTGGACCACTTGTTCCGTTAAGTAAAGGAGCGTATCGTAATCAACACCATTTCCACTATACTCAAAAAGATGTGATGCGATTCCAATGTTATCGGACTGCTGCCAATCAATGGTGAAATTTTCATATTCTGGTACGATAATATCTTCTGTAGGATATGTAATTAAGACCTCAGGGTTAATAATATCTCTAATTTCAAAAATTTGTGATGTGTCTGAACTTGCATTATCATATAGGTCTTTTGATTCAAAGATAAATGCAACATTTTTAGATGCAACATTTTCTGGCACACTGTAACTATAATAAGTAGACGTATCATCTAAAACAGCGAGAGATTGTACTGTGCTAAAAGAATCTGTACTAATGAATAATTCGAATGCGATTATATCAGATTCATCTGTGATATTCCAATCAAGTTCGAGCGTTTCACCTGTTCCTATTACTTCAGCAAAGTTACTTATAGAAAGTTCAGGTGCCTCAAAATCTGTTTGGTCGGTAATTGTAAAATAGGTACCAACGATAAAACTCTCTTCAGTATCTATTAAATAACCAGGATTAGCTTGGTCCCATCTATTTCCAATTACAATTTGATAACAATTTGATTTAGCTAAATCTGAAGGTACAAACCAATTGTATGAACCATCGTTTATGGTTGCCGTGGCAATGGTAGATATATATTCATTATTATTGTAAAGGAACAAATGACATTGACCTGGACCATCATAAACCCAATCAATATTCATAAGTTGACCATGTCCATAAAGATTATTTTCAATAGGACTATCTATTTGACCACTTAACGATGATACGGCAGATGTATCACAGGTTTGTATTTCACAGCCTACATCAAAGGCACCAATATTTACTGCATCTGCTCCGGTACCAACACAAAGTGAATTTATGTATAAAGAGTAATCTCCATTTTCTGGATCGCAAAACATTGGGTCAAAATCTAAATTACTGCCTTCCCAGTTTAGTGTGCCACCATCATAAACATAAATACCAGACTCACCATCTTGAATATTTGTATGAGAGATATTAATGGTTCCACCACCTCCAACTTTTAAGTCATTTCCTTGATTATCCCAAAAAATACTATTGGTTATAATAGCCTCATCACCAGTTACATGAATTGCAGAAGCATCAGTATCATCACTACTTGAAATAGAATGGTTAATAATTGTGCTTTGATTAATTATCGTATTTTGAGAGCCATTTAAATATATAGCTCCAGCGACAGCAGATATATTATTACTGAAAAACCCTTTTTGAACATTTATTGATGCACCACCACCAGTAAAGATACCTCCACCATTAAATCCTTCATTTTGAACAAATGATGAATTATTAATTTGGGCACTCGATTCAGTACCATCGATACTTAATCCACCACCAGATTCAGAAATATTAGATATAAATAAAACACTATCTATAAACATAGTTGAATTATCATTATAAATTCCTCCACCATGGTCAGATTGATTATTACTTATTTCTAAATTTTCAAGATTAATGGTCGCACTTAAAGCGAAAAGACCGCCTCCATAACTAGAAGTTCCAGACCAATTCCCAATCAAATCACCAGCAATACTATTATAGCTACCATTATCAAAATAAACACCACCACCTTTGTATCCTGCAGAATTATTTTTAATTATGCCATCTGAATTCGATAGAATAGAAAAATAAGATCTAATTCCGCCACCATGAGAAGCAGAGGTATTGTTTTCAATAGTTACATTTAGAAAAACAGGAGAGCATTCATACAAAAATATCCCGCCGCCTCCACCGTTTAAGCTATAAGAAAGAGTATAATTACCTTTAATATCTATATTTTCTAATCTAGGTTGACCATCAGTGCTAAAAGCTAATCCTCCTCCAGCTAATTCGGCTATGTTGTTATTTATAACAGTATTTAATATCGTAGGACTAGAATTAACATCACCAAAAATACCACCACCTTGGTCTGTAGCAACATTATTTGAAACAATAAGATTTCTCAGCGTTGGACCTGTATTGTGTAAAGTTATACCGCCACCATTCCCAGCCAAACCATTCGTAATGGTAAAACCATCTAAAACAGTAGTAGAATCACCATTTTCTACTATTATTACTACTGGTCCAGATTCAGTGCCATCTATTATTGTTGAGGAAATATAAGAAGTATCATTTGTCATCATCATCATAGAACCAACTACAATATTTTTCCCATCAAAATTAATATTTTCATAGTAAGTGCCAGGGTTCACAAGCACCGTATCACCGTCTAATGCAGTATCTATAGCTTTTTGAATAGTTTGAAAAGGCGTAACAAAAGAGCCATTACTTTCATTAACACCATATGTAGCAACATGCCAAACAGGCCCATTGTATTCAACATAGCATCCTACTCCAAAAGCACCAATATCTGCACCATTTTCACCAGCTCCAAGACATGGAGAGTTACTAAATAGTTCAAAGTTTCCATTATCTGGATTACAAAAAAGTGGGTCACTATCAAAATTATTTTCTCCTACATAACCACCTTCAATTAATGAATTACTTATTGAGTTATCGCTACTACTATTTATAGAAACATCATATACAGAACTATTATTCCAAATAATTGAATTTGTTATATCTAATATTCCGTAGGCCCTATAAATACCTCCACCTGCACTTTGTTGATTAATCGAATTATTAGTTATTGTTACTTTATCTAAGCTTATTTGACCACTTTGAACATAAATGCCACCACCACCTTCATGTTGATTTCCAGTACCTTCTATAGTATTTCCAGCAACTAAACAATTCGTTATAAATATTGTTTCATTATTACCATCATAGAGATAAAGCCCACCACCTTTTTTAAAAGCATGGTTATTTAAAATTTTCGTGTTTGTCATTATTAGACCAGTACCATTACTACCACTACGATCTAAATAAAGTCCTGCACCACTACCCTGGCTATAGATATTATTCTGGATTATACTATTGTTTATAATTGTATTTGTCGGAGTTGCAATCCAAATAGATGAGCCACCTTCATTCTCATCAACCATAACATTATCAATCTTTAAAAAACCTGAGCCATGATGAATACCTACTCCGTATGTGCTACTATTATCATATAAATGATTATTTTTTATTAAAGAATTAGTTATTACAAGACTATCTCCAGCACTACTATTGTAAATTCCAGCACCAGAACTTTGAGTTACGTTCCTTATAACTGTGCAGCTATCCATTGTTACCTTACTACCTTCAATATACATACCTGCACCAGGAGCGTGACTTGTAAAATAATTTGAATCTATTACAACGTTTACTAAATAAATATCAGAATTGTTCTCAATTCTAAACCCAGATCCTCCTCCAGCATTTGTGCTGTTTTTTTCTACTCTGGAGTGTTTAATGGTAGCATCACTCCCATTTAAGAAAAAACCATGATGTTTATTTTCAGTTATAATAACATTAGATATTACCGGAGAACCATCACAATCTATGCCCCTTGTCGAATTTTTAACTGTCATACCAATAATTTTACAAGTACTATCTATCGAATTATTAATGTAGATGCCACTATCATACCTACCACTAGTAAACCCACCATTAATCACCGTTTGCTCTATGTAGCTTGTATCTTGAGTGGTAATAAAATAAGAACCTAAAGTAATGTTCTTATCAATGATGTCTATGTTCTCCTCATATACACCAGGAGCAATAAGAACCGTGTCACCATTCCATGCCGCGTTAATACCATGTTGTATCGTTTTGTACGGAGTTGACTCTTGTCCGTTACTTGAGTCTGAACCAGTTGTAGCAATAAAGTATTTTGCTCCCGTTAGTCTTTCTCCTAATGGATTTTCATAAGCACCCATATCTGGGTTTGATCCATCTGGTTGAGGGCGAGGGTTGCCATCTAAATCTGCTAATGGAACCTCTTCTGTTGTCCCTGTACCAATTGAAGGACTATAATCAGATAAACGATAATCACCATTATAATTATCCACAAAAAGTGGGTCTGTATTCAATGTTTCAGTTCTATGCTGTACGTTGCTACCATAATTAGTAAATCCACTATTTATACTAGAGGTACCATAAGTACTAATGTTATGCCACACAATAGAATTTCTAAGTTCTAAAGTTCCACTACTTATTTTTAAAATTCCTCCACCAAATGAAGCTGAAACATTATTAGCTATTGTACAATGGACAATTGAATGTGTGAGCCCAGAAGAGCCTTCAATATATACACCACCGCCACCGTTGCCTGAACTATTACTCCCTTGAACTAGCACATTATCAGTTATCAAAGTATTCTTTAAACTTAAAAATCCATTATTAGTTGTATTATAGAATGCATAGACTCCTCCTCCATTATTAGATGCATAATTTTTTTGAATTATAGAATTCTCTACATGTAAACCTCCATTATCTACATAAACTCCACCACCATTATCATTTGTAATAATATTACCAACCAAAGAACTTTCATAAATTTCAATTGTTGCGCCATTTATGCTATATAATCCACCTCCCCTGTTTGCTGCAGAGTTACTATCTATTTTAGTTTTTTCAATAGTCATTATTCCAGCACTGTTGTATATGCCGCCACCATTACCACTACATACATTATGCTTTATATAGCTGTTAGAAATTTCTACGGAATGATTACCACTACCACCACTGTAAAAATGAATACCTCCAGCTCCACCACTATGTTGAGTATAATTTCTGAAAATATTCATACTATCCATTTCTACCGTACTATAATAAACATAAATCCCTCCACCGTAGTAAGCAGCTTGGTTAGAATCAATTACCATATTTGTTAAGTGAGCATCAGAATTAATAATTGACATAGCCCCGCCTCGATCAGATGCAGTATTAATGTTATCAAATAGGAAAAAATCAGATGCGGTTATCTCAGAAGATGAAACATACATACCTTTAGTACTTACAACATTCATATGGCTTGTAGTAAAACCATCACTATTGTTGATAAAAAAACCACCAATTTCATCATCTTTGATTGATAATCCACCTACATAAGACGTGCTATCAAGACCATTAATGGTCAATGCACCATTAATCACCGTTTGCTCTATGTAGCTTGTATCTTGAGTGGTAATAAAATAAGAACCTAAAGTAATGTTCTTATCAATGATGTCTATGTTCTCCTCATATACACCAGGAGCAATAAGAACTGTGTCACTAGGTGAGATGCCATCTATAGCTTTTTGAATAGAAAGCAGTGGCATTGTTTCAGTACCTAAACCATTCATACTTCCATTGCTAGAAATATAAAATGTACTAGTCGGAATCTCACAACTAGAATCCAGTCCTCCTATATTCTCATTGAACCACCCAACTCCAATCAGTGGCGACGATGAAGATAGAGTTAATGGATATTCAAAAGGATTACAAAATTGTGGTAATAAATTAGTGTTACCCGTTCCAGAATAACTTCCTTCTACACATGAATATGAAACCGAAACATTAATATTATTAAAAGAGTTTCCAATAATAGTGTTATTCCAAATAATCGAATTCAATATGGTTATATCTGCAGATGAATTTGATTGATATCCACCTAATACATTTCCAGTATTAAGCATAAAAACACAGTCGGTAATACTTAAATCAGAATCTGTTCTTATTACTGAGCCATCGTAATAGTTCCCATCATTATTGGTAAAGGTTGAACCAGTAATAATAATAGAGCTGCCAGATTGATCATTATAAATGTTTCCACCATTTTGACTATAATTATTTGCAAATCTTGAATCATGAATTTCAAGGGGACTTCTACTATTTTTAATAATAGCACCATATTGATTAGACGTGTTGTTTGTAAAAGTTGAATTATGAATCACAACCTTAATATTTTCATTATAAGAGCCAATTAAAATACCATGCTCACTACTACTATCTAGTTCAACTCCATTAAGGTAAAGACTGTCGCTATCAGTAGAATTAAACTGAATACCAGTCACATTAGTTAATAATTCTGAGTCGTTAATAATTACATGTGTTTCTGATGATTTTAATCCTCTATTAGTACTTTTTCTAATGGTACTGTTACGAATTATAAGACTGTCAGAACTAGATACTTCTATTCCAGTATCATTTTCATCAGTATGAACAGATTCTAATGAAGCAAAACCAGAGTTTTCTATTTTAATACCATAGTTGGTGCTGTTTAGATTTATATTTTCAAAATAAATTGAGTCCACCCCAGATATACTAATACCCTTATGAGAGTTTCTAATATTAATATTACTAATATCTACTTTTTCTACAGATGAAA